>JBEDKQ010000016.1:0-25386 GCA_041172085.1 Pseudomonadota bacterium
GGCCTTCGTGTGCAGCTTTCGGGGGCAGCATGAGCGTTCAACCCATCAGTGCCCAAGATGCCATGCAGCGCATGGCCACGCCCATCGGCTCGCCCGGTGGCTTCAGTGCCATCATTGATGCACGGACCGAAGACGAGTTTGCATTGGATCATTTACCAGGTGCCATCAACTGGCCATCGCTGAACAACGAACAACGCATCGTGATTGGCACCCTGTACAAACAAGTGGGACCTTTTGAAGCCAAAAAACGAGGCGCTGCGCTGGTGGCGGCCAACATCGCCCAGCACATTGAAAAGCATGTGCTTGATCTTCCCAAAGACTGGCAACCCTTGGTCTATTGCTGGCGCGGCGGCAAGCGAAGCGGTTCATTGGCCCTGATTTTGGGACAAATTGGCTTCAAGGTCAGCATCATTGAGGGGGGCTACAAATCTTTTCGCAGCCAAGTGATAGAAGCCATTCCGCCCCTGGTCCAGCGACTGACATGGCGGGTCATCTGCGGCCCCACGGGTGCTGGCAAAACCAGGTTGTTGCATTGCTTGCGCGCGGAAGGTGCGCAGGTCTTGGATTTAGAAGGCTTGGCCAATCACCGCAGCTCGGTCTTGGGCATCGTGCCCGGACAGCCGCAGCCCAGTCAAAAACACTTTGACACTTTGCTTTGGAATGAGCTTCGGCTTTTTGACCCTCACAAACCTGTTTACATTGAATCCGAAAGCCGAAAAGTTGGTAACTTGGCGGTGCCTGAATCCTTGATCATGGCCATGCGCGCCAGTCCCTGCTACAAGCTTGAACTTGCAGACGATGAACGCGTGTTGCTGCTCATGGAAGACTACGATTTCTTTGTCAAAGATCCCGCCTTATTTTGCAAACGGCTAGACGCGCTGGTGGCCATTCGCGGAAAACAAGTGGTGGAGGAATGGCAAAGCTTGATCATGTCTGGCGACATTGAAAAAGTGGTGCGAGATTTGCTGCTCACGCATTACGACCCCACCTACTTTGCGTCCATGCAACGCAACTTTGATCAAATCGACCAAGCGCAAGTCATCAGCGCCAAGGATCGCAGTCAGCAAAGCATGACCCTTCTAGCGCAAGACTTGGCCAAAGCCTGAGGTATTGCGATGGACAAACCATGGCCGGCCGGTTGGTCCCCAAAAGCCTGGATCTCCTTCAGGTTAGGCCTTGCAGCGGCCTGCTTCACGCTGACCCAACATGCTGCGTTTGCACAATTTGAGAAAACGCCTTGGCCGGCCAATTCAAAGCCACTCATCGCTGAATTCAAAGACAGCACAGGCCAAACCATCAGCGCAGAATCACTCAAGGGCAAAAAACTGGTTCTCAATTTTTGGGCCACTTGGTGTGCACCTTGCAAAGAAGAATTACCAACACTGCAGGTTTTCTCTGATCTGCAAGACCCTAAGCAAACTGTGGTGCTCACCATCAATGTCAAAGAACCTGCCAGCAGAGCGCAGCGTTTCATGCAAAACAATCAAATCACCCTGCCCCTGATTCCAGACCCGCAAGGAGAGTGGGCCAAAAGATTTGATGTCAAAGTTTTTCCGACCACTCTGCTGGTAGGGCCCTCCGGTCGTATTCAGTGGCGCATCTTGGGTGAAGTTGATTGGTCGGCCAGTGCGGCGCAGTCTTGGGTCGACAGCCTGCGATAATCACGCCGTTGCGTCTCGCTTTTGTTGCGCAATGACCTGCCTTCGAGGCATTGTCTGACTGCGAATGCCACAACGCATTCAAAACGCAGGCTCTTATGCGCCGACAGGTCTACCCTTTATTTCGGAGATCTCTTCATGACCCCCGCACGTCGCTCCCTTCTTCAGGGCGCTGCGTCTCTTGGCGCCCTTTCATTGGCGCCTTGGCACTCAGCTTCTGCCCAAACAACCGCACCCGCGCCTGCCGCTCGCACCTTCAACCCCCAACCCGGCGACTGGCGCACCTTTGAAGTCACCACCCGCGTCGACATTGCCAAAGCCAACGGCGTCACGCGCGTTTGGCTGCCCGTGCCCAATGTGAACACGGCTTGGCAAAAATCTGACGCCAGCTCATTCATCAGCAACGGCCTGACGCGCATGCGCAGTGATGGCCTGCAAGGTGTTCAATTTTTGTACGCAGAATTTGCCGCCAATATTGAAAAACCTTACGTTGAAGTCACCAGCCGCGTGCAAACCCAAAGCCGTGCGCCCTTAGCACAAGGCCAAGCGGCTGCGCATTCTGAAGATGCCGCCACACTGCAATACTTCACCCGCCCCACACACTTGCTGCCCACCGATGGCATTGTCAGAACCACCGCACAAAAAGCCATTCAAGGCGCCAAAACCGATCTGGAAAAAGTGCGTGCCATCTACGACTGGGTGGTTGCCAATGCATGGCGTGAACCCAAAGTTCGCGGTTGTGGCGAAGGCGACATCAAGACCATGCTGGAAACCGGCAACTTGGGCGGTAAGTGCGCCGACATCAATGCCTTGTTTGTGGGACTGTGCCGCTCCGTGGGTATTCCTGCACGTGATGTGTATGGCATTCGATTGGTGCCCTCGGCGTTTGGTTACAAAGAGTTGTCTGGCAATCCGGCCAGCCTCAAGGGTGCCCAACACTGCCGCGCCGAAACCTATGTCAAAGGACAGGGCTGGATGGCCATGGACCCCGCCGATGTGGCCAAGGTCATGCGGCTAGAAACACCCGAGTGGTTGCGGTCGACCCAGCACCCGGTGGTCCAACCCGTTTACACCACCTTGTTTGGTGGCTGGGAAGGCAACTGGATGGCCTACAACACTGCGCACGACCTCACCCTACCGCAGAGCAAAGGTGATCGAATTGGCTTCTTCATGTATCCCATCGGGGAGAATGATGAAGGCCGTTTTGACTCTTATGCGCCGGATGACTTCAAATATCAAATTTCGGCCAAAGAAATTAAAGCAAGCACCTAATGGTTTGACAGCGCACATGGCAAACCCTTTGCCGTGTGTTTTCGTGTGTGCGCCATGAGATTTTCTCAAGGGAAAATCCTCATAATATTTTGAATTCATTCAAATATTTTGACACCATGCCACACCACCCTGCTTCGGCCGCTCTGGCCAGATTCAAAGTCATCGACCTGACACAAGTGCGCGCAGGCCCAACAGCCTGCCGGCAATTGGCCGATTGGGGGGCCGATGTGGTGCAAGTTCAAATGCCTGAGCACATGCGCGGCGATGACACGCTGGGCGGTCAGGAAGGGTCTGACTACCAATACACGCACCGCAACAAAAGGTCCATTACATTGAATTTGAAAGAGCCCGAGGGCATTCAAATTTTGAAGCAGCTGATCGACAAGGCCGATGTGGTGGTTGAAAACTTCCGCCCCGATGTAAAGTTTCGCTTAGGCATTGACTACGACAGCTTAAAAGTCAGCAACCCGGGTTTGGTCTACGCCAGCATTTCTGGATTTGGCCAAACAGGCCCACTTGCAAACCGGCCCGGTTTCGATCAAATTGCGCAAGGCATGGGCGGCCTGATGTCGGTCACTGGCTTGTCCGACCAAGGTCCTATGCGCGTTGGCATTCCCATTGCCGACTTGTGCGCAGGTATTTTTGCGGCGCAGGGCATCTTGGTCGCATTGCTCGAAAGAGAAAAATCCGGCCAGGGTCAATGGCTGCACACCTCCTTGTTGGAAGCCATGGTGTACATGATGGACTTCCAAACATCACGCTGGCTCATCGATCAAGAAGTGGCCACACAAGCGGGCAATTTTCACCCCACCAGCATTCCCACCGGAGTTTACAAAGCCAAAGATGGCTACATGAACATTGCGGTATTTGGCTCCAAAATTTGGGAACGTTTTTGCGACATCTTGGAAGCCCCGCAATGGGTTACCGATCCCAGGTACCACGACAAGCCCAGCCGCTCTGTGAACCGCGATGCCCTCAATCAAGAAATCAACGAACGCTTGGCCAAAAAAGATTGCAGTTACTGGATTGAAAAGCTCAACGAAGGCGGTGTGGCATGTGGTTTGATCAATAGCATGGACCAGGTTTTTGAAGAGCCTCAAGTCAAACATCTCAACATGGTGAAGGATGTGGTGTCTGTGCACCAAGGCCCACAAAAGATGGTTGGTCAACCTGTGCAACTGGAAAGAACACCCAGCAGCATTGTGCGTTCAGCGCCCAGAAGAGGCGAACACAGCGAAGAAATTTTGGCAGAACTTGGTCTCAAGTCAGAAGACTTAGCGCGTTTGAAATCCACTGGAGTTTATTGATGTCTGAAGTCACTTACACATCCCCCACAGACCGTGTCGAAAGCTGGCTGGATCAAACCACCTTGCACATTCGGTTCAACAATGTTGCAAGACACAACGCTTTGTCGGTGGACATGTGGGAAGCGGTGCCAACGCTGTTGGCGTTGGCCGAACACGATGAGCGTGTCCGATTGGTCGTGTTTTCTGGCGCAGGCGAAAAAGCATTTGTGTCGGGTGCCGACATTTCACAATTTGAAGACATGCGCGCTGCACAAGAAGCGGTTAAAAAATACGAGCACATGGCCGAAACAGCGCTTATGAGCATCTACAACTTTCCCAAGCCTACCTTGGCCTGTATTCAAGGCTTTTGCATTGGTGGCGGGGTCAATGTGGCCATCAGTTGTGACATGCGCATTGCCGCCAGCAATGCTGTGTTTTCCGTGCCTGCTGCCAAACTCGGCTTGGGCTATCGCTACTCCGCCATGAAAAATTTGGTGAACCTCATTGGCCCAGGTGCGGCCAAAGATCTGTTCTTCACTGCCCGAAAAATCGATGCACAAGAAGCACTCCAATTGGGCTTGATCACACGCGTGTGCGCTGTCGACAAATTACCCGAATTGCTGCTTGAATACACCAGTGCGCTGGCAGCCAACGCGCCTATCACCATTGGTGCAGCCAAAGCCATTACCCGAGAAATCTTGAAACCCTCTACAGAGCTTGACATGGCTTTGTGCCAGCAACTCATTCGTCAGTGTTTTGATTCAGCCGACTACGCCGAAGGCAGAAAAGCATTCATGGAAAAAAGAAAACCCGTCTTCAAAGGTCGTTGACATGAAATCGTATTGGCTCAACGTTGGCGACATGCCCAACCCCATTGAATTGCGCGACACACCCATTCCCAAACCTGGGCCGACACAAGCCGTGGTCAAAATTCATGCCGCTGGACTTAACCGAGGTGAGTTCATCAAAGGCCACGGCTTGCATGGCAGTCAGGGTGCCAAAGCCATTGGCATGGAGGCGGCAGGTGAAATTGTAGAAATGGGAGAAACCGTCAGCACGGCAACAAGCTTCAAAATAGGTGACCGTGTGATGGCCCGATGCGGCGGCGCTTTTGCAGAATACGCCTTGATGGACATCTTGGAAATGATGCCCATTCCTGCAGCGCTTTCATGGGAAGAAGCTTCGTGCATTCCCCTCACATTTTTGGTGACCTACGATTTGTTGGTTCAACAAGGCAAGCTTAAAGCCAAGGATTGGTTGTTGGTCAATGGCGTTTCTTCAGGCGTTGGCGTTGCCTCGCTGCAAATGGCCAAGGTCTTAGGCGCCAAAGTCATTGGCACTTCAGGTTCGCAAGACAAACTTAACAAACTACTGCCGCTCGGTTTGGATGTTGGCATTTGTACGCGTTCAGCCGATTTTCATGCGCAAGTGATGACCCTCACAGAAGGCAAAGGCGTTCAACTGGTGGTGAACACTGTGGGTGGTTCTGTGTTTGCTGAAAGCCTGCGATGCCTGTGCTTTCAAGGTCGCTTAGGTACGGTGGGTTATGTTGATGGGGTCTTGAATGCACCACTCGACATTGAAGCTTTGCATGCCAAACGCCTAACGCTGTTTGGCGTGTCCAACAAACTTCGCTCGCCAAGCCAAAGGGCCGAGCCTGTGCCAGGGTTCGTCAAAGATATTTTGCCGGCCTTTGCCGACGGACGCATCAAGTCTTGCATCGACACCATCTTTGAGTTTTCAGACATGTCGGCAGCCAAAGCCCTCATGGAAAGCAACGCCCACGTTGGCAAAATTGTTATGAAAGTCACCTCATGAAACACCTCATTGCACTGACCATTTTTTCAAGTTTTGTCGCAATGGCGCATGCCCAAGCGCCGGCCAACTCTGCCAACACATACCCCAACAAACCTGTCAAAGTGGTGGTCGGTTTTGCACCGGGTGGCGCAGCCGATTATGTGGCTCGCACACTGAGTGACCCCATGGGCAAGGCGCTGGGCCAACCCATCATCGTTGAGAACAAAGCCGGCGCAGGCTCTAGCATTGCGGCAGAAGCAGTGTCCAAGGCTGCACCCGACGGCTACACCATTTTGATTGCAAGTCCCAGCAGCATCTCGGTCAACCCTGCACTCAATCCGAAGTTGGGCTATGCCCCTAAAGACTTGATGCCCGTGACCAAAATCACCTCATCACCGTTGGTCATTGCAGCCAATCCCAACGCGGGTATTGGCAGCTTGACAGAGTTGGTTGCAAAAGCCAAAAAAGCACCTGGCACCATCAATTACGCGACGTCTGGCAATGGCTCTGCACCGCACTTGGGTGCTGCACTGTTTGCGCAAGTGACAGGTATCGAAATGACACACATTCCGTTTCGCGGGGGTGGTCCTGCTATTCAGTCCGTTGTGGCTGGCGATACCCAACTCACATTTGGTACACCGCCGTCTGTGTTGCCCATGGTGCAGGCAGGCCGCTTGAAGGGCCTGGGTGTCAGCACCAAGGAAAGAACCAGTTTGGTGCCCGGTTTGCCTGGGTCGATTGAGGCTGGCGTGCCTGACTACGCCATCGAATTTTGGTATGGCATTTTTGTGCCGGTGGGTACACCGCCTGCTGTGGTGAAGAAAATTTTTGAAGCCACTCAAACAGCCATGGCGCAAACCTCAGTCAAAACATCTTTGGCGCGTGAAGGCACCGATGTGGATGTTTCAAAATCACCGGAGCAGTTTGCAAGCTTCTTGGCTGAAGACGCAAAATTCTGGGTCAAGTTGGTCAAGAGTGCGGGCGTCAAACTGGACTGATGAGGCCATCAACGAAGCCGTCATCAACGTTGATCTTCAAATTTAGTTGACACAAATAATTAAATATTTAGGTCAACAAGTGTGTCTTCCCTGCCGTTGAATGATCACTCCCGATCGGTGGAGTTTTCAAACAACATGAAGGAAACATCATGACTAAACTTCTCGCAACATTGATCATTGGCGCATTCTCTGCAGCAGCATTTGCCACCACACCTGCAAGCCCTGCTGCAAGCGCTGCGCCCGCAAAGACAGAAGCAAAAGCTGCCGCTAAAGTTGAAGCAAAAACTGAAACAAAGACTGAAGCAAAAGCAGACGCCAAAGTTGTAGCCAAAGCAGACACCAAGGCCGACACCAAAGCAGACGTAAAGCCAGAAGTTAAAGCCGAAGCCAAGAAGACAGACAAAGCAGGCAAAGAAGTGGCCAAAGAAGCCGTCAAAAAATAAGCAACGACTGTTTGAAACGTCATTGCACGGATGTGCAGTGAGACCTCCACAGAGCCCACTTCTATCTGGGCTCTGTTTCTATTGAAACTGCCGATGTTGCCCATGATGGTGCAACCCATGTTCCTTCTGTTTTTCGACTGACATTTCGCCCTGCAAGAACAGGTCTGATCGACTAAGATAGCCCTTTGTTTTTTTGGCAGTTCTGTATGTCTTTGTTTCCCAGCATGAACCACCGCGGTGTTTGGATCACCACCCTGATGGCTTCAGCCATTCTCATGATCACCATGGGCACGCGTCAATCCATGGGTCTTTACGTTGGCCCCCTCAACACCGACACAGGCCTTGGCATTGTCACCATCAGCTTGGCCATGGCGGTGGGTCAATTTGTGTGGGGTGCCATTCAACCCGTTGCAGGCGCATTCGCCGACAAATACGGTCCACGTCCTGTGTTGCTGTATGGCTTGCTCATTTTGGTCATTGGCTCTGCTCTCACCCCCTTTGCCACCAGCGGCATGGGCTTGATTTTGACCATGGGCGTGCTCACCGCCATTGGCTCTGGTGCTTGTAGCTTTTCTGTTTTATTGGGTGCCGCAGCACAGCGCATGCCCGCAGAGTCGCGCGGGGCGGCCTCCGGCATCATCAATGCTGGCGGCTCGTTTGGGCAATTTGTGTTTGCGCCCATCATTCAAAAATTCATTCAGCTGTTTGGCTGGATGGGCACCATGTGGTCCATGGCAGCAGTGGCCTTGCTGGCCATTCCCTTGCTAAATCGCTTAACCAGCGACACGCATGCACCTGTCAAAACGCCAGACCCAGAAGGTGGCTTGAAAAAAGCTGTTCGCGATGCCGTGCACAACCCCAGCTATTTGTTGTTGCACCTGGGTTTTTTCACGTGTGGTTTTCACATCGCTTTCTTGGTCACGCATTTGCCAACCGAAGTCGGTTTGTGCGGCCTGAGTCCTGAAGTTGCCAGTTGGTCTTTGGCCATCATTGGTTTGGCCAACATTGCGGGCAGCCTTTATGCAGGTTCTTGCATCAATTCGTATCGCAGCAAATACATCTTGGCCTTCATGTACACCTCAAGGGCTGTCTTGATCACCCTCTACTTGCTTGCACCCAAAACCGAATGGACCTTCTATGCATTTGCGTTAGGCTTAGGTTTCACTTGGTTGGCCACCGTGCCGCCCACAGCCGCCTTGGTGGGTAAATTGTTTGGCATTCGCTACTTGGCAACCTTGTTTGGTTTAACCCTTTTGTCGCATCAAATTGGCGGCTTCTTGGGTGCCTACCTGGGCGGCTTGGCCCTTACCATCAACGGCGACTACCAATGGATGTGGTGGGCCGACATTGCTTTGTCTCTTATGGCCGGGCTGGTCAACTTGCCGATCAAAGAAGCGCCCATCGCCAAGCCCCAAGTAGCTTAAGAACGCGGGTTGACAAAGACCCCCAAGGCCAAGCTCAACGCTGCGGCATGTCCTTCACAGAAAACCCCAGACTGATGGTGGCATCTTCTGGGATAGGTGGCATGCTGGCCTGCCACGCTTCCCACTGCGCTTTCATGTTGGCCAACCTGGCGGGTTCTTGCTTGGCCAAATTGGCGCGCTCGCGCGCGTCTTGGGCAATGTTAAACAAATAGTCGTTGCCGTCCACCCGCAAATATTTCCAGTCGCCTACACGCAAGGCGCGTTGGCTGCGGTGGTTCATGCGCCAATACATGGGTCGATCAAAGCATGCGTCACTAGACGTCAAGACAGGCAACAAAGAAACGCCATCAAAGGGATAGTCTGCATGGGCTTGACCGCCGCCCAGTTCCACCAAGGTAGCCGACCAGTCCATGGTCATACAGTGTTGGGCTGTGGTGCGACCCGGTTGGACGATGCCTTGAGGCCAGTGGGCAATCCAAGGCACGCGAATACCGCCCTCTGTAAGGTCCATCTTGCCGCCCACCAAAGGCCAGTTGTCGCTAAAGCGCTCCCCCCCGTTGTCGCTTGTGAACACGATCAAGGTGTTGTCGAGTTGCCCCGACTTTTTGAGCGCCTCAACCACCCAACCAATGCCCTCGTCCATGTGATGGATCATGCGGTGATAGGTGTGAATGTTGCCACCTTGCAAATGGAAAATATTGTCCTTGATGTCTTGCGCAAGGGAGTGGTCCTCGCGCGTCTCCCAAGGCCAATGTGGCGCTGTGTAATGCATGCTCAAGAAAAACGGTTGATCGGGTGACGCCGACATGCGTTCAATAAAATCCACTGACTTGCGTGAGATCAGATCGGTCAGGTAGCCCTCGTGCGGCTGTGTTTCCTCGCCCACCCACAAGTCGTGATCGCCCGTTGAAGCACAATGTGTAAAGTAATCAACACCACCCGCCATGGGTCCAAAGAACTCGTCATAGCCCGAACGCAAGGGACCAAAAGCAGGCGGATAACCCAAATGCCATTTGCCGATCAAGGCGGTACGGTACCCCTGCTCTTTTAACAAAGAGGGCAACGTGGGGTGAGACGGCGGCAAACCCAAGGTGGTGCTGGTTTTGGCTTTGCTGTTAATCGGCTCTTCTGCGGCGCCCCTTAAACGGTATTGGTAGCGCGCAGTCATGAGGCCAAACCGAGTGGGTGAGCACACTGGCGAGTTGGAATAGCCATCGCTGAATTTGAGGCCATTGGCGGCCAAGCCATCAATCACGGGCGAGACTTTGCCAAACTGGGCATCGCGGCCGCCATAACACCCTAAGTCGGCAAAGCCCAAATCGTCTGCCACAATGAAAATGATATTGGGACGCTGCATGACGCTTTTCCTAGAAATCAAAAGAGAGATTTTCACACGGTTCTAGCCGTTGATGCTTGTACCCGTTGACAAAGGGACGCCGCTTCTTAAACTGAGGACCCGCATGAAGACACCCACTTCATTTCCGAATTTTCCATGGATACTTTATGAAATTTAACAATCGGTTTGGATTGGCTTGTTTGAATTTGCTGGCTTGCTTAAGCATCACATCCGTTGCCCATGCACAAAGCTTTCCACAAAAAAACATTCAGGTTGTGGTACCCGTCGCTGCAGGCGGCGGCACCGACTTGTTGGCCAGAAATCTGAGCCAGCGCGTCAGCGAAATTTTGGGCCAACCGCTGGTCGTCGACAACAAGCTAGGGGCTGGGGGCAACATCGGCGTGGAATACGTCATGAAGTCCAAGCCCGATGGCTATACGTTGTTGGTCAGTCCTGCCACCATTGCCACCAATGTGGCTGTTTATCGCAAACTGCCTTACGACTTGATCAAAGACTTTCAAGCCATCACCTTGATTGGCCAAACTGGCGTGGTCTTGGTGGTTCACCCCTCCGTCAAAGTCAACACGCTCAAAGAATTCATTGAGTTGATGAGGTCCAAAAACGGCGACATGAACTATGGCTCCGCCGGTATGGGCAGCCCACAACACTTGCAGGCAGAATTTTTC
Source organism: Pseudomonadota bacterium (assembly GCA_041172085.1). GTDB lineage: Bacteria > Pseudomonadota > Gammaproteobacteria > Burkholderiales > Burkholderiaceae_C > Limnohabitans_A. Next base: position 10,901 of record JBEDKQ010000016.1, read on the forward strand.
AACCAATTGGTGGGCCTCAAATCAAATCACATTCCCTACAAGGGACAAGCGCAGGCCATGAATGATTTGATTGGTGGCCAGTTGCAGTACATGTTCAGCCCCATTCAAAATGCCCTGCCCCAAATTCAGCAAGGTCGATTGAAAGCGCTGGCTGTCGCTTCGGCCACCAGACACAAGGCCATGCCGCAGGTTCCCACGCTCGGTGAACAAGGGTACCAAGGCGTCGAGCTGACCAATTGGTTTGCAGTCTACGCCCCTGCCAATACGCCACCCGCCGTTGTCAAAAAACTGAATGCAGCGTTTATTCAAGCGGGCACAGAGCAGAAAATGAAAGAAAAGTTAGACACTTTGGGCTTTGAGAGCTTCTTCACAAGTGCCGATGAAGCCACCGATTTCATGCGTTCAGAAATTGTGCGCTGGGCTCGCGTTGCAGCCTATGCTGGCATCAAAGCTGAATAAAGCAAGATCAAGCTGGCGTATTATCGGTGTAGCTAAATTTCTATCGACACTGGCCACACCATGAAGAAAATACTACTTTTAGGCTCGGGCGAGCTTGGCAAAGAATTTGTCATTAGCGCCAAGCGATTGGGCTGTCACGTCATTGCTTGCGACAGTTATGCAGGCGCCCCAGCCATGCAAGTGGCCGACCAATGTGAAGTGTTCAGCATGCTCGATGAAGCGCCCTTGCGTGCAGCCATTGCCAAGCACAAGCCCGATTTGATCGTGCCCGAAATTGAAGCCATTCGCACAGAGGTTTTGCTGGAAGTTGAAAGAGAAGGCTTCGAGGTGATTCCAAGCGCCCGCGCGGCCAACCTCACCATGAACCGCGACCGCATTCGCGATGTAGCGGTAGGCTTGGGCGTGCGCACAGCCAAGTTCAATTACGCAGAATCTAGCGAAGAACTTTTGTCGCAAGCCAAAGCCATTGGTTTTCCGGTGGTCATCAAACCCGTCATGAGTTCATCTGGCAAAGGCCAGAGCGTGGCCAAAACCGAAGCAGACATTCAGGCAAGTTGGGACTATGCTTGTGCAGGTATGCGGGGCGATCGCAAAAAGGTCATTGTCGAAGAGTTCATCAATTTCGAATTTGAAATTACCTTGCTCACCATTCGCCAGCGCAATGGTCAGACTCTTTTTTGTCCGCCAATTGGTCACGTCCAAGAACGAGGCGACTACCAATACAGTTGGCAGCCACAGGCCATGGCGCCCGATTACCTCAAAGCAGCGCAAGACATGGCAGAAAAAGTCACAGCTGACTTGGGCGGTGCTGGTTTGTTTGGCGTTGAGTTTTTCGTCACCGCCAAAGAAGTCATCTTCAGCGAACTGAGCCCCCGTCCGCACGACACGGGCATGGTCACCCTCATCAGTCAAAACCTGAGTGAGTTCGATTTGCATGCACGGGCCGTCTTGGGCTTGCCCATCCCGGTCATCGAGTGTGTGGAAGGTGCCAGTGCGGTTGTCTTGGCCGACCGCGAAGGCCACACCCCCAGTTATTCGGGCGTGTCTGCAGCCTTGCAAGAACCAGGCGTTGATGTGCGCATCTTTGGCAAGCCTACCACGCGCCCCTTCAGGCGCATGGCAGTGGCTTTGGCCAAAGGCGACAAAGCTTTAGAAAGAGCACGCGCTGCAGCATCCAAAATCGGCGTTCACGTGTCGTAAAAAAAAAGGTGCCTTAGCACCTTTTTTATCTTTGCATCATCACTTCACTTCAGTGATGAATTTGTCGTTGGTGCGGCGCACCTTCTTCATATTGACCAACCAGTCTTTGTCGGCTTCGCGGTAGCCCAAAGGCAAAATGACGGTACTGCGGAGACCCCGCGCGGCCAAACCCAAAATTTCGTCCACTTTGGCAGGGCTAAAACCTTCCATGGGTGTGGCATCCACTTCTTGCTCTGCCGCTGCAATCAAAGCGGTACCCAAGGCAATGTAAGACTGCTTGGCTGCGTGCTGAAAGTTCACTTCAGGGCCTTTGGCAGGATAGTTGGCCAACAACATCTTGCGGTAATTCTCGGCACCTTCGTTCACAAAGCCGCGCACTTCATTGTTGTAGTCAAACATCATGTTGATGCGCTCTGCGGTGTAGTCGTTCCATGCTGCAAACACCAACAGGTGTGAGCCTTCTGTGATTTGAGCTTGGTTGTTGGCTGCGGCTTGAATTTGGGCCCGTACTTCGGGGTTGGTGACCACAAACACTTCATAAGGCTGTAAACCACTGGAGGTGGCCGTCAGGCGAATGGCCTCCAAAATGCGTTGCACTTTGGCTTCGGGCACGGACTTGGTGGGGTCCATTTTTTTGGTGGCATAACGCCAGTTCAGGGCTTGCAACAAATCCATTTGAAAATTCCAAATTAAAAAAACAATCCACGAGTTTAATCTGATTGAGAGATTTGTTCACGTCAGTGCATTTTGTCGATGAGACAAGTCAGCGGGCACGCGCCTAGCAGTTAGGATCAGGGGCATGTCCAATTGGCTTCCCCTCCTCGCAACCCTTTTCATTCAAGCCATGGTGGCCATGGCCTTGCTGACGCTCCCCGTTATGGCGCCTGTCGCAGCCAAAGCCTTGGAAGTATCACCTGCACTGGTAGGCGTCTATGTTGCCATTACCTATGCGGGCGCCATGTTTGCAAGCCTCACCTCGGGGACCACGGTCAGCAGATTGGGGCCCATTCGCGTCAGTCAATTGGGTTTGATTCTGTGTGCCATCGGCCTGTGCCTTTGCGCTGTGCCATGGTTGCCTGCCATTGGCTTAGGTGCATTGCTCATCGGCCTAGGGTATGGTCCCATCACACCGGCGAGTTCACAAATTCTGGCCAGAACCACTCAACCCAGTCAGATGGCACTGGTTTTCTCTATCAAACAAACGGGCGTTCCAGTGGGCGCCATGATGGCAGGCGCCATCGTGCCCTCCTTGATGTTGGGCATTGATTGGCAATGGAGTCTGGTGGTTGTGGCCATGGCCTGCGTCGTCAGTGCTGTTTTGTCCCAACCGCTCCGTGAAGCCTTGGACGATTTGCGGCAAGCCAGTTTGACTTTTCAGATAAGCACCCTGACCACCCCACTGCGCATGGTTTTGGGCCACCGTGCACTCAGCACCATGGCGGCTTGTTCCTTCATGTTCTCCATGGTGCAAATGTCCTTGACCACCTATTTGGTCACGTATTTGCACGACGATTTGGCCTACGGCATGGTCAGTGCCGGGCTGCTTTTGTCGGTGACGCAAATGGGCGGCATTGGCGGCCGCATTGCTTGGGGCTTGGTGGCAGACCGGTGGCTAGGTGCACAAAAAACTTTGGCTTTGCTGGCCATCCTGATGGCCAGCAGTGCCTTGGCCACGGCACTTTTGCTGCCAACCCTTCCCCTCTGGGGAATTTGGGCAATTTTGTTGGTGTTTGGCGCCTCCGCCATTGGTTGGAATGGCGTTTACTTGGCCGAAGTGGCCAGACAAGCCCCTGAAGGCAAGGCCAGTGTGGCAACGGGCGGCACCCTCACATTCACCTTTTTAGGCGTTGTGATTGGGCCACCATTGTTTGGTGCTTTGTCTTCTGCATTTGGCACCTATCGTGCCGGCTTCTTGGCACTCGTCATCACATCAAGCTTGTGCGCTTGGGTGCTGTATCGGCTTAAGCCAAGTGCTGCGCAGAACCGAATCGAATAAAGTCGGCCCCCTTCTCTGCAATCATGATGGTGGGCGCATTGGTGTTGCCAGACACCAAGTTGGGCATCACAGACGCATCAATCACACGCAAACCTTGCAATCCATGAACGCGCAACTCTGAGTCGACAACAGCCATAGGATCTTGCGCGGGTCCCATTTTGCAAGTGCCTACAGGGTGGTACTCTGTATCAGAATGGTCGCGTAAAAATGATTCAATTTGTGCAGGATCTTGGGCATTCAAGGGGTAAAGCATTTCGGACCGATAGGAGTCCAAGCCTTTAGATGCCATGATGCGAAGTCCTATTTGCGTGGCTTGCATCATGGTTTGCAGGTCTTCTTTCTCTTTGAAAAATGCAGGATCAATCAGAGGTTTGTCGGTGGGGTTGCGACTGGCCAATGTGACACTGCCACGACTTTTGGGGCGCATCAAGGTGACATGCAAGGTGTAGCCGTGACCCATGTGCATTTTGCGTGCATGGTCATCGACAATGCCCGTGCACAAAGCCAATTGAATGTTGGGGTAATCGGTGTTGCCTTCGGTCGATACAAAGCCTTGCGTTTCGGACACATTGGAGGTAATCCAGCCCGTGCGCTGGGTGCGCCATTCCCACATGGCTTTGAGCATGTTCCAAGTGCCTTTGAGAGAAAAGCCCATGGCATCGTTGATTTTTTTCGTTTTGTAAATCAAGACGGTGGTGACGTGGTCTTGCAAGTTTTGCCCCACACCAGGCAACTCATGCGCCAAAGGAATTCCCATGTCTTGCAAATGCAGCGCTGGGCCAATGCCTGACAACATCAACAATTGCGGTGAACCAAAAGCCCCGCCCGACAAAATCACTTCCTTGCGTGCGCGAACTTCGTGCTGAACGCCCTTCACCATGTACCGAATGCCGACAGCGCGCTTGCCATCCATCATGATTTGAGTAGCATGTGCATGCGAGATGATGTGCAGATTGTCTTGATGACGGTGCGGGTCAATGTAGGCACGCGCAGCATTCCAACGCTCGCCCCCCTTTTGCGTCACCTGTCCAGGCGACACACCAAACTGCGTGGCACCGTTGTAATCGGGATTGAAGGGAATGCCTTGCTCATTGCAGGCCTGAATAAAGGCTTGGTTGATGGGGCTTGGACTTCGGAGGTAGCTGACGTTCAAAGGACCGCCCACACCGCGATAAGCATTGGCACCAAAGCATTCGTTGTGTTCTGACTTTTTAAAATAAGGCAACACATCTTGATATGACCAACCTGCATTGCCCAAAGAGGACCATGTGTTGTAGTCATGTGGATTGCCGCGGGTGTAAACCATTGCATTGACCGAAGAGCTACCGCCCATCACCTTGCCGCGCGGCTGAAAACCTAAGCGCCCCTTGAAACCAGCTTGCGGAATGGTGTTGTAACCCCAACTGTTGATGTTCAAGGATGCTGTGGCAGCAAAGCCTAAAGGCGCTCGCACAAACACGGAATCATCGGCGCCACCAGCTTCTAGCAAACAGACGGTTTGGAGGGCATCTTCACTGAGCCGCCCGGCAACACAGCAACCCGCTGATCCGCCGCCCACCACCACATAATCAAATTCAGAATGAGACATGAACATTTCCTCGTGACAATGGAATTGAAGAGGGTCAATTAATGGTTGGCACCCATGCCAATTTTGACATCCGCACCACCCGATTGCACATGATGCACCAATACTTCAATGGCACACAGTAGCGCTTGTGACAAGGTCTCTGTGCTCATGCTGGCCAATGACGCACCTGATCTTGCAGCAACCTGTGCAGGTAACAAAGGCACATGCACAAACCCACTGGGCGTCTGGGTGTGGGCCAGCATGTGCTGCAGGCCATAAAACACCTGATTGCAAACAAAGGTGCCAGCCGTTTGTGAGATGGCAACAGGAAACGACTGGGCTCTCAGTTGGGCCGCCATTTTTTTAATGGGCAATGTTGAGAAGTAAGCGGCCGGTGCATTTGCAATCACAGGCTCGTCGACGGGTTGAGCACTTTCGTTGTCTGGAATTCTGGCATCGCAGACATTGATGGCTACACGCTCAATTGAAAAATCGCTGCGACCATCGGCCTGCCCTAGCGCCATGACGGCGACAGGCTGATGAAGATGAATGGCCTTGCTTAGTGCCTCCAAGGATTTAGAAAACACACAAGGCAACTTTTCGGCCACCACATGCACACCTTGGATGTGCTGCCCGTGCAGCATCTGTGCAACTTCCCACGAGGGGTTCAAAGTCTCTCCACCAAAGGGCTCAAAACCTGTGATCAATATTTTCAAGACAAGGCCCTCGTCACTTAGACTGCACAACGCCATGTCAACATGAAAGTATGTCGTGGCAATTGCGTTCATTTTAGGGAAGAATCATGACATGACAAATACATCTCTGCATGACTTAAATTCTCAGTTACACCATGCATCGCCCATCGGCTTCATTGGCATCGGCAACATGGGGTTTGCCATGATGGCCCGTTTGCAAGCGCTAGGGTGGCCTTGCGCTTGTTACGACATCGATCCTGGCCAAATCAAAAAGGCGCAACAAACAGGCGCTGCAGTGATGCCTGACGCTGCGCAAATTGGCGCTGTATGCAGAATCAGTTTTGTGGTGGTGGTCGACACCGAGCAAGTCAATGAGGTGTTGTGGGGCCATGCGGGCTTGATGCAAACAGCGCAGCACGGCGATGTCATTTATTTGTGCCCCACATTAGGCCCCTTAGATGTTGCCGACATTGCAATGCGCGCGCAATTGCAAGGCGTGCAGGTGATCGACGCGCCGATGTCTGGCGGTCCTGTTAGAGCCAGAGAAGGACACATGAGTTTGATGTTGGCAGGCGCAGCACCCGTCTTGCAGCAACACGCACCATTGTTAGATGCCATCACACCACATCGTTTTGTGATCAGTGAAACACCCGGTGATGCAGCCAAAACCAAATTGGCCAACAACTTGTTGGCGGCCATCCACTTGGCAGGCATTAGCGAAGTGTTGGCCATGGCGCAATCTTGGGGCTTGAATGCACAAACCACTTTGTCAGTGATGCAAGCCAGCAGCGGCCAAAGTTGGATTGGCCAGGACCGAATGACACGTGCGCTTCAAAACGACTTTGTGCCCAGAGCTCATACCAGTTTGCTGGCCAAAGACACGCGCTTGGCGCTGCAGGCCTGTGATGACTTCAAAGTGGCGCAGCCTGCCCTTGGTCAGTTGGCGACACACCAGTTTGAACAAGCATGCCTTCAAGCTTACAAAGAGATGGATGACGCCAGCTTATTTTTACAAGCTGGTGGCAAGCCCATGCCCTGAGGCTTCAGGACTTGGCCACAAGGGTGAAGATGCCTACAAAAGGCAATACAACTTAAGCCAGCGCAGGCTCGGGGGTTTGAACCGCTGCGTATCCCATCTCGTCCAACGCAGCCGCCAAGTGCTGCACACTTCTCGATGGGTTGTGGAGCTTTTCTAGGCCGAACAATCCAATGCGGAAGGTCATGAAGTCTTTGGGCTCATCGCATTGCAAAGGCACACCCGCAGCCGTTTGAAGGCCCAAGGCCAAGAACTTTTTGCTGTTGTGAATGTCGGCATCTTGGGTGTAGCTGACCACCACGCCCGGGGCCTTGAAGCCTGTGGCGGCCACACTTTGAAAACCGCGTGACAAGAGCAAATCTCGCACTTGATTGCCAAGGGCCAGTTGCTCTTGCTTCACTTTCTCAAAACCATACGCCTGCGTTTCCTGCATCACTTCGCGCAATTTGAACAACGCATCGGTGGGCATGGTGGTGTGGTACATGTGCGTACCAGCCTCATAGGCTTCCATGATTTGCAACCACTTTTTCAAGTCGCAGGCAAAGCTAGAGCTTTGCGTGGCATCAATGGCTTTGCGAGCGCGCTCACTTAGCATGACCATGGCGCAGCAAGGAGAACCGCTCCAACCTTTTTGCGGCGCACTGATCAAGACATCGACGCCTGTGGCTTTCATGTCCACCCACATGGCGCCAGACGCAATGCAGTCCAACACAAACAAACCACCGACCGCATGAATGGCTTTGGACACACGCGCAAGGTAATCATCGGGCAGCATCATGCCAGCAGACGTTTCCACATGAGGTGCAAACACCACTGCTGGCTTTTCGAGTGCAATTTGAGCCTCAACGTCCTCAATGGGGCAAGGGACCCAGGCAGACTTTGTATCGGCCGATTGTTGCTTGGCTTTCAAAATGACAGATGACGCTGGAATAGATCCCATGTCAAAAATTTGCGTCCAGCGATAACTGAACCATCCATTGCGAATGACCATCACTTTTTGGCCATGCGCAAATTGACGTGCCACGGCTTCCATGCCAAAGGTGCCGCTGCCTGGCACCAAAGCAACTGCGTGCGCTTTGTAGACATCTTTCAAAATGGCTGAGATGTCTTTCATCACGCCCTGAAAGCGCTGCGACATGTGGTTTAAAGCGCGATCTGTGTAAACCACAGAAAACTCGAGCAAACCTTCAGGATCGATATTGGGTAGTAAAGCAGGCATGGGATATCTCCTTATTTGCCGAGTCTTTTTACGGCCGGGGGGTCAATTATGCGTAATAAGCTTCAACCGTGCCTTTGAGCTTGATAAGCAAGGGATTACCCTTACGGTCAAGCGTCTTTCCAGCAGGCACCTTCACCCAGCCTTCGCTGATGCAATATTCCTCAACATCGGTGCGATCTTTGCCGTTAAAGCGAATACCAATGTCGTGCTGAAACACGTCGGCTTTGTAAAAAGGGCTGCGGGAATCGATGGACAAATGGTCTGGCAATTCGGGGCGTGAGTTTGTGTCGCTCATGTTGATGTGTTGTCATGAAATCAGAATAGACTGAGATTCTCCAACATTTCGGGGGTAAATTGAATGACCGACGATTCAATTGTCGAGGCACAGAGAGATGTCTCTGTCAATGGACAAGCAAGTTTGGCCGCTGTTGCAACAGCAGTCTCATTGACGGCTTGCGGGGGTGGCGGTGGCGCAAGCTCAGCCCAGCCCCCTAACAATTCAGGAGGCAACCCTAGCACCGGCCCCTCACCTGCCCAAATAGATGCCTCGCGATTTTTGCGTCAAGCAGCATTTGGCGGCAATCTCACGCGCATTAACGAAATAGCTGCAAGCAGTCCTTTGGCATGGTTAAGCGCACAAATGGGCCAAGCAACGGGCGGCAGCTTGACACGATGGCTGATCGATAAAGGCTTCAACGACCCAAGCGTTAGCAACAATGTCAATGGCGATGGCGGTTGGCCTCAAGCCATCTGGTGGAAACTGTTCAGCGCACCCGATGCTTTCAGGCAAAGGGCCACCTTGGCCTTGTCTGAATTGTTCGTGGTTTCGCAATTGGGCTTGCCCTTTTCTTGGCGTAACTTTGCCATTGCCAACTATTGGGAAGTGCTTGAAACCCACGCCTTAGGCAATTTTCGCAATCTCTTGGAAGCGGTCACTTTGTCCTCCGCCATGGGCACTTACCTGAACATGAAAGGCAACCAAAAGTACGATGCCAAAACTGGCCGCTCGCCCGATGAAAACTACGCTCGAGAGGTGATGCAACTTTTTACCGTAGGTCTCTATCAACTCAACCTAGATGGCACGTACAAGCTGGACGTCCATGGCAAACCCATTGAAACCTATGACAACAACGACATCCAAGGATTGGCCAAAGTTTTCACTGGATGGAACAATGCTTCAGGCACAGACCCCACAGGAGAGCTTGCCCCTGCGGCCTACCGACATGGTCTGCCTATGGCTTTGAATGCCACGCTGCACAGCCCCGAGGAGAAAAAATTCTTAGGTGTCACCATCCCGGCAGGCGTACTCGGCGTGCCTAGCTTGAAGATTGCTTTAGACACTTTGTTTGCACACCCCAATACAGCGCCCTTCGTGTCCAAGCAATTGATTCAACGCATGGTCACCAGCAATCCAAGCCCCGCCTATGTTGCTCGAGTCGCTCAAATTTTTGAAAACAATGGCAAAGGCATTCGTGGCGACATGAAATCGGTATGGACCGCAATATTGATGGACACCGAAGCAAGGCAAACAAGCAACACAAATTACTTTGGTAAATTGTCCGAGCCTATGGTGCGTTTGCTGCAATGGGGGCATACGTTCCGAGCCACTTCTGTTGATGATGCATGGAGTTTGGGCTATACCGACTCAGACACGACCTTGGGTCAAATGCCCATGCGTTCGCCGTCTGTTTTTAATTATTTCAGGCCCGGCTATGTGCCGCCCAATACACAGTTGGCAGCACAAAATTTGCTCGCCCCTGAATTTCAAATTCTGACGGAACCCACCGTGGTCAGCTATGTCAATTACATGGCAGGCACCGTGAACAATGCGCGCAACATCAAAGCCGACTACAGCTTCGAAAAAACCATTGCCAACGACGCTGTTGCACTGGTCAATCATTTGAATCTTTGCTTGGCCTCAGGCGCACTGACTGTGGCCAATCAAAGCACCATTGTCACGGCTCTGAACACAATTTCGGTCACGACCGAAACTGGGCTTTTGAACCGAATTTATGCCGCCATCCTTTTGGTGATGAGCAGCACCGACTACCTGATTCAACGGTAAGGATTGAACATGACAAAAGCGACCAGTCACCTCAACCGAAGAACATTGCTCAAGCGCAGTGCCGCTTTGGCCCTGCAAGGCGTGGCAGCACCCATGGCCGCCAACCTAGGACTGATGGCCGATGCCGCAGCACAATCGGCCAATGACTACAAAGCCATGGTCTGCATTTTTTTATATGGTGCCAACGATCACTACAACACTGTCATTCCATACGACCTGACAACACATACCAACTATTTCAACATTCGCAAAGGCACACCTGTCAGTGGCAGCATCTACGATGGCATCGCGATTGGCCGCGATGCTTTGGCTGCCACGGCCCTCAGCACGCCTTTGAGTGGTGGACGGCAAATGGCCCTCAATCCGGAAATGACGGCTCTGAAGGCGTTGTTTGAAAGCAAGCGTGCTTCTATATTGATGAATGTTGGCCCCTTGGTCGTCCCCACAACGCGTTTGCAATACGACAACAAATCGGTGCCATTGCCGCCCAAACTGTTTTCACACAATGACCAGCAAGCTTATTGGCAATCGTCCTATCAAGCAGAAGGTGGCGCCACAGGCTGGGGTGGCCGGTCTGCCGATCTGTTGATGAGCAACAACAACCGGTCAACCCTGACTTGTATCTCGGTCAACGGCAACGCACTCTTTTTGGCAGGTCACCAGGCCATTTCTTACCAAATGAGTTCAACCGGTGCAACTACCGTCAACGCCATCAAGAACAAGTCCTTGTTTGGGTCTTCAGCATGCGCTACAGCGTTGCAAACATTGATGACACAAAGCAGCACCTTTGCCATGGGCAATGACTACACCACCGTGGCGAAGCGGGCACTCGACACCTACGATGGCATCGTCGGCGCCATTGGCACAACGCCCTCTGCAGTCATGAATGCCTTGTTTCCAAGTGCTGCCAACAACAGTCTTTCTGCTCAACTCAAAATGGTGGCGCGCATGATCGAACAACAAGCCACCTTTGGTATCAAACGACAGGTCTTCATGGTAGGCATGGGTGGTTTTGATTTGCACGATTTCTTGCCAGCGCAACACCCTGCACTTCTGCAAAAACTCAGTGCGGCCATGAAAGAGTTTGACGATGCCATGACCAGTTTGGGAAAGGGTGCCCAAGTGACAAGCTTTACTGCCTCTGATTTTGGTAGAACCCTTACATCCAATGGCGATGGCTCGGACCATGGCTGGGGCAGCCACCACTTTGTGATGGGCGGCGCGGTAGCCGGTGGTCAATTTTTAGGTGTCGCACCCGAATTAGGCCTCACCCATAACCAGCAGGTTGGCAGCGGTCGCTTGTTGCCCAGTACGTCTGTAGACCAATTGGGTGCAGAGTTGGCCGCATGGTTTGGCGTGAGTCAAACAGATGTCAAAACGGTATTGCCCAACGCCAGCAATTTTGATCTTTATAAATTGGGCATGTTCAAAGGATAAAAGAATGCAATTCAAAAATTTATCAATCTGCGCAGCAGGTGCTTTGATGGTCTTGACCAGCCAAGCAGAGGTCGTTCGATTTGAAATTCAAGAGAAAGCCATTGCATTTGAAGGCCGTGTATTTCCCAATGTTGGCACCTACACATTGATCAAAGCCAAAGCCGTCATTGCACTTGACCCAACTGACAAACGCAATTCGGTTATTGCGGACTTGAATTTCGCTCCCAAAAATGCAAAAGGTCAAGTCGAAGCAACTGCGGATGTGGTCCTGTTACAACCCACTGTGCCCAAAGCAGGAAACAAAACATTGCTGGTTGACATACCCAATCGAGGTCGGAAATTAGCGCCTCAACTCTTTGACGATGTGGCTCAACCTGGGGCAAACAATTCAGTCAAAGCCGCAGACGCGGGCATTGCATATTTGCATCGCCAAGGCTACACCATGGCCTGGATTGGATGGCAAGGTGACATTCCGTCGCAGCCAGGTCAACTGGCCATGCAAGCACCATCCGCCTTGGGTTTACAAGGGCAAGCGCGCGATGAGTTTCAATTTGATCATTTGACCAACCCCATCAGCGTCAAACTGAGTTCTTTGATCGAAAACCCAGCAACTGTCAAAGCAAGTGTGCGGGCTCATTGGACCCACGAAAGGGCAACCCCTGAAGATTTAAAAGTCAGGGTTACAGGACCTCAAAATATTGAAATTACCCGACCCAAAGGATTTGATGCGGGTGCACTCTACGAGATCACCTACAAAGCCAAAGACCCTGTCATTTATGGCATGGGATTTGCCATGGCAAGGGATGTCAGCTCCTTTTTAAAAAACAACACATCTGATGCAAATCCATTGGCAAGCAATGGCACCCCCTCAGTAGAACGCGCCATAGGATTTGGCGTTTCTCAATCCGGTCGTTTTTTGCGAGATTTTTTATGGCTTGGATTCAATGAGGACTTGCGTGGGAAAACTGTCTTTGAAGGACTCATGCCCCATGTTGCAGGGGCACGCAGAATGGCCACCAACTATCGATTTGGGCAACCTAGCCGAAACTCGCGGCATCCCCAAGATCCTGCTTGGCAAATCGATTTATTTCCGTTCACCTATGAGGTCACGAAAGACGCTTTGTCAGGCCAGCAAGATGGCTTGCTGATGAAATGCAGAGAATCAAAAACATGTCCTAAGGTCATTCAAACGGACAGTGAGCACGAATGGTGGGCCTCTCGCGCGTCCTTGTTGGTGACTGATACAGCTGGAAACCACATTGATTTACCAAGCAATGTTCGTGCGTTCATGATTTCGGGCACCCCCCATTTCGCAGAACCTGGCACAGTCATCAGTCAAGCTCAGACAATGGCTTTGCCAGTCAATCCCATGCACGCAGGTCAGCCCATGCGTGCATTGCTGCGCGCACTCAACGATTGGATTACCCATGACGTTGCGCCGCCAGCCAGCCGTGTTCCTATGCGTTCACATGGGACCCTGGTTTCAGCCGAAAATGCCGTTCCGAAGAACATTCCTTCATTGCCATATGCTGGTCTTTACACCAGTGCTTACCTTTCTGACCATGGTCAATTGCCTCCAAAAGTTTTAGGGCGATATGAGGTACTGGTTCCTCTGGCTGATTCAGACGGCATGGCCGTTGCAGGCATACGGCCCATGCCCTTGGCAGTTCCTAAAGCCAGTTATACCGCTTGGAATCCAAGAGCGATAGGCTTCGGACCTGGGAATTTGTTCCCTTTGCAAGGCGCCGCTTCTCCCTTTTTCTTAACCAAATCTGAACGTCTGTCAAACAACGATCCGCGCCTTTCAGTTGAAGAGCGTTATGCATCTCCTCAAGCTTATGTTGAGCTGGTCCGCCAAACTTCGCAGCGGTATGTACAAGAGGGAATTTTGCTGGCAGAAGACGCCGATCGAAACATAGAACGGGCAAAATCAGACACTCTGTCACAAATTAAGTAAGACAACCTGCAATGAAAAAAATTCGATACCTCAGCTTCCTTTTGTCAATCAGTCTTTCCTGCACCTTGGCATTAGCAGAAACACCCAAGGGAGCCATTAAAGAAGGCCCCTTGGCGCATACGCAAGAATCTTCACAAGCTTTGATAAATGAAGCACAAGTTGCGCTACCCAGTCAGTTGACATCTAAAGAAATTTATATTGGACCCTTTAAATCTGCGCCACAACTGAGTAACGCCAAGGTACCCGTTGTTCTTTTTTTGCATGGTTCCTCCGGATTAGGTCTCAAAGCCATTGCCGAGTGGCAACAGTGGCTGGCAAGTTTTGGCGTTGCAAGTATTGCGCCAAACTCTTTTGCACTCAAAGACCGCCTCACTTACACATCACCCATTGACAAAGAAACCTATGAAAAGCTTCATGCCTTTAGAGCCACAGAAATTGACATTACCCTGAGAGCTCTGCAAAAAATGGCTTGGGTCGACACCTCCAAAATAATATTGGCAGGAACCAGCGAAGGTTCAGTTCCAGTAGCCCGTTACAAAGGCAAGGAGTTTGTCGGACGTATCATGTTTGCATGGTCATGTGAAGACAACTACTTTGTCAAAGCACACCAAACAGCCATTCCCGATGATCAACCGACGCTGAACATCATCAGCGCCACTGACCCTTATTTTTCGGCCAGCAACCCTTGGTTAGGAAACGCAACAGCAACAGGACACTGCGGTGCTGAACTCAAAAACAATCAGAAAGCAAGTATCGTTTTGATTCCAGGAGGCCCTCATACCGTTCTCACTTACCCCCAGGCCAAAGGACCCGTTTGGGGATTCTTAACAGATCTCTTTAAACCATAAAGCGTCA
>JBEDKQ010000017.1:0-40749 GCA_041172085.1 Pseudomonadota bacterium
ATTCTCAAAGCCGCTTCATGCTGGAAGGCGTGATTCGCATGGCCGACATGACTGCGGGCGATGCCATGGTTGCGGCGCCGCGCATGGAGTTGCTGTCGATTGATGCGCCCATCGATGAGTTGCTCAATCAAGTGATTGAAACAGCGCACTCCCGTTTTCCGGTGTACGAAGACGACCGCGAAAACATCATTGGCATTTTGATGGCCAAAGATTTGCTCAAGTTACAACGTGCGCCCGAGCTTAATATTCGCGCTCTGCTGCGCCCTGCTGTGTTTGTACCCGAAAGCAAGGGGCTGAACGAATTGCTGCGCCAATTCCGTGGCAACCGCCAGCATCTGGCCATCGTCATTGACGAGTTTGGCCGTACGGCGGGCCTCATCACCATTGAAGATGTGCTCGAAGAAATTGTGGGCGAAATTGAAGACGAATTTGACATCGACGAAGAGGCGGGCGACATCTTCGGCCTCGCCGATCAAACTTACCGCGTCAGTGGCGACACGTCTTTAGAGCGTGTGTCCGAAGCCTTTGACGTCAAGCTCAACCCCGATGTGGTCGACGAAGAAACTCATGACTTCGACACCATCGGTGGCCTCATCGCTCACGAAATGGGGCATGTGCCGCAGCGCGGTGAAAAGTTCAGTTTGTCGGGACTCGACTTTGTTGTTTTGCACACACGCGGTGGTGCAGTGCGATGGTTCAAAGTCTCACCCACCCCTCAAACCAAAAAATAAACATGTGGGCCTACGGCGCATCAGTGTTGGCCGGTGTGTTGCAGGGCTTCTCAATGGCTTGGCCTGCCTTTGCTTTTGGCGAGGCCTTGGGCATCGCTGGGCAATCCTTGGGCTTCTTGCAAATTCTCAGCTTGGCTTGCTTAGGCGCTTTGCTCTTGCACACTGCGTCATACGAAGCCGAATACTTTGGCGGTCTTCGCCGTAAGCCTCACCGCGCATGGCTTCGGGGCATGAAACTGGCGGGTCTGTTTGCAGCCGCTGCCATGTCCTCAACCTGGGGCTGGTTGTATGTGTCAATGCATCAGTATGGTGGTTTGCCGCCTTGGTTGGCTGCGTTGGCCGTGGTGCTGTTGGCTTTGGCCTTGTCCGTTTACTTTGCGTTGGCCGGTGGCGCTTGGGTGGCCTTGTATCGCAAGTGGCTTTTGCACGCATGGCACCACGAGGGACGCTATGCCGCGCACGCCAAGTCCTATTTGTTGGGCTCGGAAATCAAGTTAGGCCTTGCAGGAGCCGTTTTGTTTGCAGCGCTTTGGACTCTGGCCGAATTGGCCAGAGGGCAATGGTTGACCGGTTTTCCTTGGGGCTCTGCTGGATACGCACACGGCCAAAGCCCATTGGCGGCCTATGCGCCGTGGGCAGGTGTTTATGGCATAGGCGCCATTGCCGCGTTCATTGCGATGGGTGCGCCTCTCATGGTGTCTGTGATGATGACGCGTCGAACGCGCGCCAGTTGGGTCTTATTTGGCGTGGGATTCAGTTTGCTTCTCTTGGTGCCAAGCTTGCTCACACATTTTGAGCACAACTTCACACAGCCAGCGGGCACTTTGAAGGTTCGCCTTTTGCAGGGCAATATTCCGCAAGACGAAAAATTCATGCCAGGATCAGGCGTTCAAACGGCCCTCAGTTGGTACGCTGAACAACTGATGGCCAATACCGATCCCTTGGTCGTGACGCCAGAGACGGCCATTCCGGTTTTGCCACAACAATTGCCGCCCGCCTATTGGCAGAGATTGAGTGACAAATACGCAGGGCGACCTGCAAGTCAAGGTGCACCCATTTCTGAGCCAATCACCGATAAAGCGCATGAGAAAAATCATGAGAAAGCACCCGAACAATTGGCCTTGATTGGCTTGCCAATGGGTGGTGCCAATGTGGGCTACAGCAACTCAGTATTGGCGCTCGGTTCGGCGCATGTGAAGTACCGATACGACAAACAACACCTGGTACCCTTCGGTGAATTTGTGCCGCCATTTTTTCAATGGTTTGTGCGCATGATGAACATCCCATTGGGCGACTTTGGTCAACAGCGAACCCATGCCAGTGTGTTGTCGTGGCAGGGGCAACGTTTGTTGCCTCAAATTTGTTATGAAGATTTGTTCGGCGAAGAACTCGCCCAGTACTTTGCGAATGAAGATCAAGCGCCCACCGTGCTGGTCAACATGAGCAATTTGGCTTGGTTTGGCAACACCACGGCACCTGCGCAACATACCGCTATTTCTCAATTGCGTGCCATCGAGTTTCAACGCCCTGTCATTCGTGCCACCAACACGGGACGCACTGCTTTCATCAACGCCCAAGGTGAAGTGACTGAATCATTGCCGCCCTTCACCAGGGGTGCGTTGGTGGGGGAGTTTGAAGGGCGCACAGGCCTTACGCCCTATGCCTATTGGACCTCGCGCTGGGGTTTGTGGCCGCTTTGGTTGCTTTGCGGCGCAATTGTTCTTGTTTTAGGGTTGTTTTTTCGGCGCTCTAGGGCTCAGGCGCTTTAAAATCAAGGGTTGTCACCGATGTTCGGGGACGTAACTTTTTTGAGCCATGTTGACCTTCCAACAAATCATTTTGAAACTGCAGTCTTACTGGGATGCTCAGGGGTGCGCGTTGTTGCAGCCCTACGACATGGAAGTGGGTGCAGGTACTTCACATACCGCAACCTTTTTGCGCGCCATTGGCCCCGAGCCATGGAAGGCAGCCTATGTGCAACCTAGCCGTCGTCCTAAAGATGGCCGCTATGGCGAAAATCCAAACCGCTTGCAGCACTACTACCAATACCAGGTGGTCTTGAAGCCAGCGCCTTCCAATATTTTGGATTTGTATTTGGGCTCGCTTGAAGCATTGGGCTTTGATCTCAAAAAGAATGACATTCGTTTTGTGGAAGACGATTGGGAAAATCCAACTTTAGGCGCTTGGGGCTTGGGTTGGGAAGTTTGGCTCAATGGCATGGAGGTGACGCAGTTCACGTACTTCCAACAAGTGGGCGGCATAGACTGCAAACCCATCACCGGCGAAATTACGTATGGCCTTGAGCGCTTGGCCATGTACTTGCAAGGCGTGGACAACGTTTACAACTTGAAGTGGACCGACACCCTCAGCTATGGCGATGTGTATCACCAAAATGAAGTGGAGCAGTCCACTTACAACTTTGAACATGCCGACGCCGAATTCTTGTTCACCGCATTCTCTGCCTACGAAAAACAAGCGCAGCATTTGATTGCGGCACAACTGGCACTGCCAGCTTACGAGCAAGTGCTCAAAGGTGCGCACACCTTTAACTTGCTCGATGCACGGGGTGCCATCAGCGTTACAGAGCGAGCCGCTTACATTGGCCGCATTCGCAATTTGGCACGCGCCGTGGCGCAAAGTTATTTAGAAAGCCGCGAGCGTTTGGGCTTCCCCATGGCGCCGCGCGAGTGGGTCGAACAGTTAAATGCCTTGAGCAAAAAAGCAGCTTGAAGGCAAGCATCAAAATGACACATCAAAACCTTCTCGTTGAATTGTTTGTAGAAGAGCTGCCACCCAAGGCACTCAAAAAATTGGGCGAATCATTTGCCAACGTGTTGTTCGATCAATTGCGCGACGCCGGTTTAACCGATGCGCAATCGGTGGTCACAGCGTATGCCTCGCCACGTCGATTGGCCGCGCACGTTTCGCAAGTGGCCGCACAAGCGGCCGACAAAGCAGTGCAGCAAAAGCTGATGCCTGTTGCTGTGGGTCTCGATGCCAGCGGCAATGCCACGCCCGCCTTGCTCAAAAAATTGCAAGCCCTCGGTGCTGACGTCAGCAATCCGGCAGCTGTGGTGGCTTCACTGAAGCGCGCCCCCGATGGCAAAGCCGAAGCTTTGTTTTACGACAGCGTGGCCAAAGGTGCAAGCTTGTTGCAGGGATTGCAAAAAGCTTTAGACGAAGCTTTGGCCAAATTGCCTATTCCCAAGGTCATGACCTATCAGTTGGAAACCGACTGCGAATTGCCCGGCTGGACCAGCGTCAACTTTGTACGCCCTGCGCACGGCTTGGTGGCATTGCATGGCAAAGAGGTGGTGCCCGTTAAAACTTTGGGCTTGAAGGCCGGACAACTTACACATGGCCATCGTTTTGAAGCCACTGTGTCGCCGGTTGTCATTCAAGATGCCGACAGCTATGCCGCCACCTTGGCGCGCGATGGCGCCGTCATTGCCAGCTTTGCCGAGCGCCGCGCAGAAATTGTCAAGCAACTGAATGCAGCTGCCGCCAAAGTAGGCGGTGGCACTAAAGCCATTGAAGACGAAGCCTTGTTGGACGAAGTCACGGCCTTGGTTGAACGCCCCAATGTGCTCATTTGCGAATTTGAAAAGCAATTTTTGGAAGTGCCCCAAGAGTGCTTGATCCTGACCATGAAGGCCAACCAAAAGTACTTCCCTCTGCTCACCGCAGAGGGCAAGCTGACCAACAAGTTCTTGGTGGTCAGCAACATTTCACCAGCCGATGCCAGCGCTGTGATCGGCGGCAATGAACGGGTGGTGCGTCCCCGTTTGGCCGATGCCAAATTCTTCTTCGACCAAGATCGCAAGAAAACATTAGCATCGCGCGTTGAAGGTTTGAACAAGGTGGTGTACCACAACAAACTGGGCACACAAGGCGAACGCATGGCACGCGTGCGAGGCATTGCCAAAGCCTTAGGCCAAGCCCTGGGTGGTGAGGCATTGGCGCAAGCGGCCGACACCGCAGCCCAGCTGGCCAAAACCGATTTGCTCACCGACATGGTGGGCGAGTTCCCCGAGTTGCAAGGCATCATGGGCGGCTACTATGCGCGCCACGATGGCTTGTCGACCGACATTGCCGATGCCATTGAAGACCATTACCGTCCCCGCTTTGCTGGTGACGAGTTGCCCCGCAACAACGTGGGCTTGGTGGTGGCCTTGGCCGACAAACTCGAAACCTTGGTGGGCATGTTTGGTATTGGCAACTTGCCCAGCGGCGACAAAGATCCATTTGCACTGCGTCGTCATGCCTTGGGCGTCATCCGCATGCTGATGGAAAAAGATTTGGCCCTCGATTGGCGACAGCTCTTGTCTTTGGCGGTGCCAGTGTTTGGCGACAAGATCATCGACCCCTCAGAAGCACTCACCACGTTCTTGTTTGACCGATTGGCTGGCGCCTTACGCGAACAAGGTTACAGCGTACAAGAAGTAGACGCGGTGTTGGCTTTGCATCCTGCCCGTTTGGGCCAAGTGCCCAAACTGTTGGCGGCTGTGCGTGCCTTTGCCGCTTTGCCCGAAAGCCCGGCATTGGCTGCGGCCAACAAACGCATTGGTAACATTTTGAAAAAGGCCGACGAGGTCGACCCGCATGTCAATCCCGCGCTGCTCAAAGAATCTGCGGAACAAGCTTTGCATGAAGTCATGCAGCGTTTGTTGCCCGAGTCAGAGGCCTTGTTCAAAGCGGGTGACTACACAGGCTCATTGCAAACATTGGCGGCCTTGCGTTCCCCTGTCGATGCGTTCTTTGACGACGTCATGGTGAATGCTGAAGAAATGGATGTGCGTTTAAACCGTCAAGGCTTGCTCAAGTGCTTGCATGTGGCCATGAACCGCGTGGCCGATTTGTCGCGCTTGGCCTAAGCAGTGTTGCAACCACCAAGGCTACAGATGAAACTCGTCATACTCGACCGCGATGGCACACTCAATCACGACAGTGATGAGTTCATCAAGGCGCCTGAAGAGTGGCAGGCTTTGCCAGGTGCTTTAGAGGCCGTGGGTCGTTTGAACCATGCCGGTTACCACGTGGTGCTGGCCACCAACCAATCAGGACTGGGCCGTGGCTTGTTGGACGTTGCCTCTCTGAACGCCATTCACAAACGCATGCTGAAACAACTGGCTGCATTGGGTGGACGCATCGATGCTATTTTTTATTGCCCCCATACACCCGAAGATGCTTGTGCCTGCAGAAAACCTTTGCCTGGACTGATTGAACAAGTGGCAGATCGCTTTGGCATCGATGTCAAAGACGTGCCCTTTGTCGGCGACAGCTTGCGCGACATGCAGGCCGCGGTTGCTGCAGGTTGTGCGCCTCACTTGGTCCTCACAGGTCGATCTGAGGCATTGCGTGGCGCCACCTTGCCGCCCACATTTCCAACGGGCACGCATGTGCACGCAGACCTCAACGCATTTGTCGATGTGCTCTTGAAAAAATCTTCGGAACCCGTGCTATGAACTTCATCCGCTCTCTTGTTCACATGGCGTGGATGACGCTCACCGTGATTCCTTGGGCGCTGGTGGTGGTGGTGGGTTCTTTGTTCATCAGCAGCAATCGACTGTATTGGTGGTGTGCCGGCTGGCTGCGCAATGCCATCAATAGTGGCACTTTCATTTTGGGCATTGAGAACCGCATCACGGGCATGGAGAACTTGCCCCTTGGTGAAAAAGAACCCGTCATTTTGTTGGTCAAGCACCAGTCCACATGGGAAACTTTTTTGATGCCGGCCATCATGCCGCACCCTCTGGCCTATGTTTTCAAAAAAGAACTTTTAAGCGTGCCCTTTTTTGGTTGGGCCATGGGCCGTCTCGACATGATCCACATCGATCGTAGCCAACGAACACAGGCGTTTCAAAAGGTGGTCACGCAAGGCAAACGTTTGATGGAACAAGGCGTCTGGGTCATCATGTTTCCAGAAGGTACACGCATTCCACGCGGGCAAAAAGGCGTCTACAAAACAGGCGGCACACGGTTGGCCATTGAAGCGGGTGTACCCGTGGTGCCTATCGCGGTCACCTCTGCCAAATGTTGGCCTACCAAAGCCTTCATCAAGCGGCCAGGTGTTGTGGACATCTCTATTGGCAAACCCATTTCTAGTGTGGGTCGTCAGCCTGATGAGTTGATGCAAGAAGTTGAAAATTGGATTGAGGCCGAAATGCGGCGGTTAGATCCAGAGGCTTATCAAACGGCTGACACCCAAACGCCAGCGCCTTCAGCATAAAGAACCCCGATGCGCAACCCGTTGCAACTTGTTCTTGATTTTTTAAGTCCACCCGCTGCCGTGGACACAAAGTTGCCCAAGAAAAGTCCTGCACGGCCACCACAACACCCGACGCCTGACATTGAAGCGCCTGCAGCACCCAAATCACGTGTCCAAGATACCAGCGCATTGACGCACCCACGTGCCAATCGCGAGACGGTGCTAGAAGGCCTGCGTGTCAGTTATTTATTTCAACGTGTGCGCAGGCGGTCTATTGGCTTTGTGGTGGGGCCCGATGGCCTAGAAGTCCGTGCGCCTAAATGGGTCACCTTGAAAGAAGTTGAACTGGGGTTGCAAGAGCGTGGCGAATGGGTGTTGCGCAAATGGGCCGAAGTACAAGAGCGACAAAAAAACATTCGGCAAATTGAATGGGCCGATGGCGCCTGCCTTGATTATTTGGGCTCGTCCATCCGCTTGCGACTGAGTCCCGAAGTAGGGCGAAGTGAATTGCATGAGGGCATCGAACTCAAATTGGCCTTGCCCTTGAATGCGCAAGCCGCTCAAATTCGCGATGCTGTTCAAGCATGGTTGATGCGTGAAGGACGTGCATTGTTTGAAGCGCGTTTGAATTTCTTTGCGCCCCAAATGGGCGTGCAATGGCACAAACTCAGTTTATCGAATGCGGGTTCGCGTTGGGGCAGTGCGCGCATTGACGGCGCCATTCGCCTCAATTGGCGACTGATTCACTTAAAGCCAGAAGCGATTGACTATGTGGTGGTGCATGAGTTGGCACACCTGCGCGAGATGAACCACAGTCCTGCGTTTTGGAAAGTGGTGGCCGAAATTTTGCCCGACCACCTAGAGCGACGCAAAGCTTTGCAAAAAGAGAATCTGGCCAACTGGGCTTGATGCGCTAATGCATACCCTCAAACTTAAGTCGTCACCTTAGCCCAAAGTTTTAAATCGCCAGACACCTTGCGCATCTTTGGTTCTTGACATCTTTCCGTCAAACCACAGCGCATGCAAATGCGCCACAGATTCGCCAATGGCAAACGTGGTTTGGTGAAAATCCAAAGGCCTTTTAAAAATCACCTTCAGCATGTCGTGTGCACTGCCAGCTTGCTCGCTACAAGCGGCCAAGACTTCGTCCAATCGGTCCTCATGGTGCTTGAGCAATTGCGCAGTTCGTGTGTGCAAGCCCACAAAGGGTCTGCCATGTGATGGCAGCACCAACGTGTCTGCAGGAAGCGGGTCAAATTGATGCAGTGATCGCATGAACAAAGACAGTGCGTTGGCCTCGGGCTCCTGTGCATACACGCTGACGTTGGTGGAAATTTTGGGCAGTACCATGTCGCCGCTGATCAGCACCTTGGCCGCCTCGCAATACAGTGCCATGTGTTCAGGTGAGTGCCCCCAGCCGCTGATGCAGCGCCAAGTACGGCCGCCCATTTGTAATGCACGGTCGTGCATGAGTCGGTGATACGCCTCTGGCACGGTAGGCACCATCTTGGCGTAATACGATACGCGGTCTTTAATTTGTTGTTGGTCGGCTGGCTCACGCCAGCCGTGGTCAGCAAAAAACTTTTGGGTGCTGAGGCCCCCAAAGTTGGATGCGCCTGTTGAGGCTAGGAGTGCTGCTTGATACTCAGCGGCACTCATCCACAGCGGCGCGTTAAATTGTTCGCACAGCCAATGCGCCAAGCCCATGTGGTCAGGGTGCATGTGGGTGACCACCACGCGCAAAATGGGCAGACCTTTCATGGGGCCTGCCATCACTTGGCGCCAAGCTTCTTGGGTGCCAGGATTGGTCACGCCGCAGTCCACCACTGTCCAGCCATGTCGCACCCCTGTGGGTGTTTCTTCTTGATCTGCCAGCAACCACAAATTGATGTGGTCTAGGGCAAAGGGCAAGGCCATGCGAATCCACCAAATCCCAGGGGCCACTTCCAAGGCCTGTCCCAACTCGGGCAAGGTGGTGCCCAACGGAAAATGCAGGGCTTTTTCGCCTGCCAGCAGGTCGGCCGGGTTCACTTGGGCGGTGGGAGAGGCAGTTTGGATCATGGCAATTCAGGGTTTGGGAAAAATCCCGTTGGCAATTGACGTTTACGTCAACGTCAATTACATTTAAGGCATTGTAAGTCGCACCAGACGACCCCGTCTGTCGCCTGTGCGCAAGCAAGAACGACGCAGGAAATTAGCAGCATGGCAACTCAATTCTCAATCAGCGACTTGGCCAAAGAATTTGACCTCACCACGCGGGCCATTCGTTTTTATGAAGACATGGGTCTGTTGGAACCAGAGCGATCTGGGCCGGGTGGCCGAAACCGGGTGTATTCCTCACGTGACCGTACGCGACTCAAGCTGACCTTGCGTGCCAAGCGACTGGGCTTGTCCCTCACGGAGGCCAAAGAGCTCATTGACATGTATGACAGCCCTCGCGATACGGGCCCTCAGTTGAAAAAGTTTTTGGTGGTACTGGCCGAGCATCGTCAGCAACTGGAATCGCAACTGGCCGATTTGCATGCCACGCTTGAGGAAGTCAAGACGCATGAAAAAGATGCAAAAAATTTGCTCGCAAAGGCTGACAAACTTGCATTGAAAAAAGGTGCTGCATGAGCACGCACGATTTGACATCGCCCATGGCGCAGCGCATTGCTGACAGCATGGCACGGCAAGGCATGATGAAACACTTAGGGGCCAAACTTCTGCGCGTCGAAAAAGGCCAAGTGGAAATTGCTTTGCCCTATGGCGACAAAGTGACGCAGCAACAGGGGGGCTTCCATGGTGGCGCCATGGGTGCGTTGGCCGACATTGCCGGTGGCTACGCTGGGCTTACCGTTCTGCCCGAGGGCATGGAAGTGGTCACTGTCGAATACAAAATTAACTTTTTAAGTGCCCACCAAGAAGGCGAATTGCGCGCTGTGGGCAAGGTGGTGAAGGGCGGCAAACGCATCGTTGTGACCACTGCCGAAGTTTTTCACATCGACACACAAGGCAAAAAGTCCATGTGTGCCGTGATGCAGCAAACCCTTGTGCCCGTTGCGCAAACCTATTGATTGAATTTGGAGAGATAACCATGAACATGCCCGGCTTGAACTTTCAATTAGGCGAAGACATTGACGCGCTGCGCGATGCCGTGCGCGATTTTGCCCAAGCAGAAATTGCCCCTCGCGCTGCAGAAATCGATCGCACCGATCAATTTCCCATGGACCTGTGGCGCAAGATGGGCGAGGTGGGTGTGTTGGGCATCACCGTGCCCGAAGCCTATGGCGGCGCCAACATGGGCTACTTGGCGCACATGATTGCCATGGAAGAAATTTCGCGCGCGTCGGCCAGTGTGGGCTTGTCTTATGGTGCGCACAGCAATCTGTGCGTCAACCAAATCAAGCGCAACGGCAGCGAAGCCCAAAAGCAAAAATACTTGCCCAAGCTCATCACCGGTGAACATGTGGGTGCGTTGGCCATGAGCGAGCCTGGTGCAGGCTCCGACGTCATCAGCATGAAACTCAAAGCGGAAGACAAAGGCGGCTATTACCTGCTCAATGGCAACAAGATGTGGATCACCAACGGCCCAGATGCCGATACCTTGGTGGTCTACGCCAAAACAGAACCCGAGATGGGTGCGCGCGGCGTCACAGCGTTCTTGATTGAGAAAAACATGAAGGGCTTCTCGATTGCGCAGAAGCTCGACAAACTGGGCATGCGCGGCAGCCATACTGGCGAGTTGGTTTTTCAAAACGTAGAAGTGCCAGCTGAGAATATTTTGGGCGGCCTCAACATGGGCGCCAAAGTACTCATGAGCGGCCTAGATTACGAGCGAGCTGTGTTGGCTGCAGGCCCACTGGGCATCATGCAGTCAGTCATGGACAACGTCATTCCTTACATTCACGACCGCAAACAATTTGGCCAAAGCATTGGCGAGTTTCAACTCATTCAAGGCAAAGTGGCCGACATGTACACCGTGTTGCAAGCAGGCCGTGCCTTCTGCTACACCGTGGGCAAAAACCTCGACATGCTGGGCACCGATCATGTTCGCCAAGTTCGCAAAGACTGCGCCAGTGTCATCTTGTGGTGTGCCGAGAAAGCCACTTGGATGGCCGGCGAAGGTGTACAGATCTTTGGTGGTAACGGTTACATCAACGAGTATCCCTTGGGCCGCTTGTGGCGCGATGCCAAGTTGTACGAAATTGGTGCAGGCACCAGCGAAATTCGCCGAATGCTAATTGGCCGCGAATTGTTTGCAGAAACATGCTGATGAAAGTCTTAGGTAATCGAAACGTTGAGACAATGTGGGCATGACTTCAAAACACCTCTCCCATCTCTTTGACAACAACCGTGCATGGGCTCAGCGCATGGAGCAAGAGCAGCCCGGATTTTTCAACCATTTGGCGCAACAACAGTCACCCAAGTATTTGTGGATTGGCTGCTCCGACAGCCGCGTGCCAGCCAATCAAATTACTGGCCTTGAACCGGGTGAAGTGTTTGTGCATCGCAATGTGGCCAACGTGGTGGTGCATTCCGATTTAAACGCTTTGTCGGTTATTCAATACGCTGTCGATGCACTCAAAGTTGAGCACATCATGGTAGTGGGCCACTATGGCTGTGGTGGTGTGCTGGCGGCCACACGCGGCACACGCATTGGTTTGGCCGACAACTGGCTGCGCCATGTGCAAGATGTGCGTTTGCGCCATCGTCAACGCTTGAACCATTTGCCACAACAGCAATTGGAAGATGCCATGTGCGAAATGAATGTCATTGAACAAGTGGGCAACGTGGCTTTGTCCAACGTCATGCAAGACGCCTGGGGCCGCGGCCAAAAAATTGCTGTACACGGTTGGGTCTATGGCTTGAGTGATGGTCTTGTCAAAGACATGGACGTCACCATGACGGGCTCGCATGAAGTTGTTGATGTGTTTCGGCGTGCGTTCAAACGCTACCCTCGCGGTACCTAACAAAATTTATCTTTTCAATTGATCTGGAGAATTTCAAATGACCTCTTCACATGACCCTGTCGTCATCGTCAGCGCAGCGCGCACACCCATGGGCAGTTTTCAAGGCGACTTTGCGTCCTTGGCTGCACACGACTTAGGCGGTGCTGCCATCAAGGCTGCCGTAGAGCGCGCAGCAGAAGGATCTCAGTTCAGCGCTGAGTTGGTCACCGAAGTTCTGTTTGGCAACTGTTTGATGGCCGGTCAAGGCCAAGCGCCTGCGCGCCAAGCTGGATTTAAAGGTGGCTTGCCTAAGAGTGCGGGTGCCGTCACGATGTCCAAGATGTGTGGCTCTGGCATGCGTGCCGCCATGTTTGCCCACGACATGTTGGTGGCTGGTACACACGATGTGTTGGTGGCGGGTGGCATGGAAAGCATGACCAACGCCCCTTATCTGATGCTCAAGGGTCGTGGTGGTTATCGCATGGGTCACGATCGCATTTTTGATCACATGATGCTAGATGGTTTGGAAGACGCCTACGAGCCAGGCCGCTCGATGGGAACTTTTGGTGAAGACTGCGCGGCCAAGTACAGCTTTACGCGTGCAGAGCAAGACGCCTTTGCCATTGCCAGCGTTGAGCGTGCCAAAGCCGCAACCGCTTCGGGTGCATTCCAAGCCGAAATTACACCTGTCACAGTCAAAACACGTGCCGGTGAAACGGTGGTGTCTGTCGACGAAGGTCCAGGCAAAGTCAAGCTCGACAAAGTCACCAGCCTGAAGCCTGCGTTCAAAAAAGACGGCACCATTACAGCAGCTTCTAGCTCCTCAATCAACGACGGCGCAGCAGCTTTGGTCATGATGCGCCAAAGCACAGCCGACAAGTTGGGTTGCAAACCCTTGGCACGCATCGTGAGCCACGCCACCCATGCGCAAGAACCCGAATGGTTTGCTACTGCGCCTGTGGGTGCTACACAAAAAGCCTTGGCCAAAGCCGGTTGGCAAGTGAATGATGTGGATTTGTGGGAAGTGAATGAGGCCTTTGCTGTGGTGCCCATGGCCCTCATGAAAGAGCTCAATGTGCCGCACGAGAAGGTCAATGTGAATGGCGGTGCTTGCGCATTGGGCCACCCCATTGGCGCGTCTGGTGCCCGCATCATGGTCACCCTCATCCACGCGCTCAAAGCACGCGGTCTCAAAAAAGGCTTGGCCACACTTTGCATTGGCGGCGGTGAAGGCACTGCGGTTGCATTGGAATTGGTTTAAGTTGCTGCACAGCTCAGTACAGCCTCATGAAAACTGCCTTGATTTTGGGCGCCTCGCGCGGCATCGGATTTGAGTTTGCGCGTCAGTACGCAGCAGATGGCTGGCGCGTGCTGGCCACGGCGCGCAACGACGAAGGCTGCACCAAATTGCAAGCCCTTGGCGCAGAAGCCTTCAAGCTCGATGTGGCCAAGCCCGCCAGCGTCAGTGGCTTGTCTTGGCGGCTTGATGGCGAAAAAATTGATGTGGCTTTGTATGTGGCAGGCGTGATGGAACGCGCCTCGCCGCAAACTCCGCCCACACAACAAGTGTTTGACGAATTGATGCATGCCAACGTGCTGGGCGCCATGCAAGCGCTGCCGCAAGTGGCGCCTTGGGTGGCCGAAGCGCATGGCACGTTTGCCTTTATCAGCAGTCGCATGGCCAGCCTTGAGTTAACCGACAACGGTCGTGCTGCGTTGTACAAGGTCAGCAAAGCCGCACTCAATATGGTGGTGCGCACAGCGCCTTTTGATTTTCCCAAGATCACATGGTTGGCATTGAGCCCAGGTTGGGTACAAACCGACATGGGCGGTGATGCTGCGCCCCTCACAGTAGAAGACAGCGTGACGCACATGCGTGCCACGCTTGAAAGTGTCAGCGGTGTAGACAAGCGCACCGAAGTGCAAGGCCAGTTTTTGAATTACGACGGAAACCCTTTGCCTTGGTAGGCAAAGGCTTAACTGAAAGAGCAACATGCTGTTGACGCCCGACCAAGAAATGATTCGCGACGCGGTTCGCGACTTTGCCAAAGAACAACTCTGGCCTCACGCAGCCAAGTGGGACAAGACGCACGAGTTTCCAAAAGAAGCTCACAAGGGCCTGGCCGCTTTAGGAGCCTACGGCATTTGTGTGCCCGAATCTTTGGGGGGTGCCAATTTGGATTACCTGACCTTGGGCTTGGTGCTGGAAGAAATTGCCGCCGGTGATGGCGGCGTTAGCACGACCATTAGCGTCACCAACTGCCCCGTCAATGCCATCCTCATGCGGTATGGCAACGATGCACAAAAACAAAAGTGGCTCACACCCTTGGCACAAGGTGACATGCTGGGTGCCTTTTGTTTAACCGAGCCGCATGTCGGCTCTGATGCTTCGGCCTTGCGCACCACCGCCACACGCAAAGGCGATGCGTACCTCATCAACGGTGTGAAGCAGTTCATCACCAGCGGCAAGCATGGCGATGTGGCCATCGTCATTGCCGTCACCGACAAAGGTGCAGGCAAAAAAGGCATGAGCGCTTTCATTGTGCCCACCACATCACCAGGCTATCAGGTGGCGCGCTTAGAAGACAAGCTGGGTCAACATTCCAGCGACACCGCGCAAATCAATTTTGAAAACTGCGAGGTGCCTGTAGAGAATTTGATTGGCCAAGAAGGCGAAGGCTACAAGATTGCGTTGTCTGCGCTTGAAGGCGGCCGTATTGGCATTGCCGCACAAAGCATTGGCATGGCACGCAGTGCCTTAGAGGTGGCCATTGCGTACGCCAAGCAGCGCGAGAGTTTTGGCACTGCCATCTTCAATCACCAAGCCGTGGGTTTTCGCTTGGCTGAATGCGCGACGCAATTAGAAGCTGCTCGTCAATTGATGTGGCACGCAGCCACTTTGCGTGACGCAGGGTTGCCATGCCTGAAAGAGGCCGCCATGGCCAAATTATTTGCCAGCGAAACGGCCGAAAGAGTTTGCAGTGCGGCCATTCAAACCTTGGGCGGCTATGGCGTCGTGAGTGACTTTCCTGTTGAAAGAATTTACCGCGACGTGCGCGTGTGCCAAATTTACGAAGGCACCAGTGATGTCCAAAAGATCATCATTCAACGGGCCTTGGCATGATGCTGCCTGCGCCCACCTTGTGTCCCTGCGGTGGTGCGCCTACAGCTTTGAAGCGAAAGGGTGCTGATGCGGCTTACTTAGAGTGCTGCGGCCGGTTCATTGAACAAGGGCAATTGCCACCAGATGCCTTGCACCTCATGCGCTCACGCTACACGGCCTTTGTGTTGCAAAACGAGGCATACCTCAAGCACACTTGGCAGGCTGCACATCGACCCGAGAAATTGGACTTTGACGAAGGTGCCAAATGGTTGGGACTGGAGATCAAAGACTTTGTGGCCACGGGCCAGCAAGATGGTAAAGCCACAGCAGAAGTTGAATTTGTAGCCCGCGTGAGGGTGGCCGGCAAAGCCACGCGCTTGCACGAGCGTAGCCGTTTTGTTTGCGAAGACGGACAGTGGCGCTACGTTGAGGCTGTTTGATTCGTTGGCTAAAGTCCTGACTAAAGCCCAAGCAGAGCGGTTAACATTGGTACATGAATTTTCAAGCTGTACTCTTTGATTGCGATGGCGTGCTGGTCGACAGTGAGCCCATCACCAACGCGGTGTTGCGAGACATGCTGGAAGAGCGCGGTTGGGTCATGTCGCCAGAAGAATGCTTTCGCTATTTTGTGGGTAAGGCTGTCAAAGATCACAAAGCAGAAATTGAAAAACGCACGGGTTTGCCATTGACTGAAGAGTGGCTGCAGGCATTCAGAATGCGGCGCAACGATGCCTTGCAGGCAGGTTTGCAAGTGATGCCTGGTGCGCACGATGCCGTGGCAGCGGCCTACGAGTTGACGCAAGGCGCCATTGCCTGTGCCTCTGGCGCAGACCGCTTCAAAGTTGAAATGCAACTCTCGCACGTCGACTTGATGCCCCACTTCGAAGGTCGTATTTTCAGTGGCCACGAGATGGCCCGAACCAAACCGGCGCCCGATGTTTACTTGGCAGCGGCTGCACATTTGGAATGTGATCCTGCACATTGCTTGGTGATTGAGGACAGCACGGCGGGCATTGAAGCCGGCGTGGCAGCGGGAGCTACTGTGTGGGCACTCTGTGCAGACGAAGCGCTTGCATCCGTTTTGTTGGAAGCAGGGGCGTCCAAGCTCTTTCCTCACATGGGCGCTTTGCCCGAGCTTTGGCGCGCATCCCGAAAAGCCGCCGGCGTTTGACCGGTCCATTGTTTGAAGGCGCGAATAAAGCTTTTTTCATTTTGGAAGCCAGCGCTTTCGGCCACTTGCTTCACGGGTTTGCGGGTTCTCTGTAGAAACTCAATGGCGCGTTCGCGCCGCACTTCATCTTTCAATGCTTGAAGGCTTGTCCCTTCCTCTTTCAGTTGCCGATGCAAACTGCGCGGAGACAAACTCAACAACGGCGCCAAGTCTTCTGCGCTGTGGGTGTCTTGCGGGTGCATGGCCAATGCTTGCTTGACTTGTGCCAGCAGCAATCGGTCTTTGCGGTATTGCAGCACCGTCAACGTGAGTGCGGTTTCTAGCATGCGTTGCAAGGCGGCTTCGTCGCGGCGCAGGGGCAACTCTAAGTAACTGGCGTTCATCACCAATTCGGACACAGGTGTGGCACTGCCAAATTGCACGGGCCCTTGAAACATGAGAGGGTAAACCGCTTCATGCGCAGGTGCCTCAAAGGCAAAGTGAACTTGCGCCAACGTAATGCGTGAGTCAATGAGCCAGCAGGCCACGCCATACAAATTGCGAAGGACAGACAGCACGCCAAATTCGCGTTGTTCGCCCAAGTCTTTCAACTCGCGCAGTCGAATGTGCGCTTTGCCATCGCGCTCTTCCACCGACAACGCAATGTCATCGGTGACCAGGCCGTGGTGTCGACACCAGCGCTTCAGCGCCACACCCAAGGTGGGCGATGTCAGGGATGCGCGCACCAGCATGCCGTAAGTACCCCAAGGCAACTGACGACTCAGGCAACCTAAGACCTCATCATTGAGTTCATGCATGGCAAAACTGGAGATGCGCTCCATTTGCAAGGCGGTGATGTGCGCGTTGACCTTTTGGGTCTGTGATGGCGTAATTTGTGCAAATTCAAGCGCGTTGGCAGGGCTAATTTGTTGCGCTTTATAGGCGCGCAAAATAGCTTGTACAAAGGCCATGGGCGTGGCTGCTATGGGCGGTCTTTTGGCAGGGGTTTGGCGCATGACCTATTCTGCGTCATTTTTGGCGCAATTTGCAACCTCTCAGTTTCCCTTTCTGCGCAGGCTAGGTCTATCCTTGCGCATCAGGAGATTTCAACCATGTCGGTGCTTCAAACCCAACTCAACACCCGCTCAGCGGATTTCTTGGCCAATGCAGCCGCCTTGCAGGCTGCCGTTGATGACCTTCGCGTGCAACTGAAAAAGTCTGCATCAGGGGGTGGCGAAAAAGCCCGCGCCAAGCACGTGGCCCGAGGCAAATTGCCGCCCCGTGAGCGCGTGCAAATGTTGCTAGACCCTGGGACGCCTTTCTTAGAGCTGGCTCCCTTGGCGGCACACGCCATGTACCTCAACAAAGAAGGCACAGAAGATGCGCCTTGCGCAGGCATGATTGCAGGCATTGGCCGCGTCAATGGTGTGGACTGCATGATTGTGTGCAATGACGCCACCGTGAAGGGCGGCACCTACTATCCCATGACGGTCAAGAAACATTTGCGTGCGCAAGAGGTGGCGCAACAAAACAACTTGCCCTGCATTTACTTGGTCGACTCGGGCGGTGCCAACTTGCCCAACCAAGACGATGTGTTCCCCGACCGCGAGCACTTTGGCCGCATCTTCTACAACCAAGCCAACATGAGCGCCTTGGGCATTCCGCAAATTGCGGTGGTGATGGGCAGTTGCACGGCGGGTGGTGCTTACGTGCCCGCCATGAGCGACGAAACCATCATCGTTAAAAACCAAGGCACCATCTTTTTGGGCGGGCCTCCTTTGGTCAAAGCGGCCACGGGCGAAGTGGTCAGTGCAGAAGACTTGGGCGGTGGCGATGTGCACACACGTTTGTCCGGTGTGGCCGATCACTTGGCGCAAAACGATGCCCATGCACTGGCTTTGGCGCGCCAAGCCGTGGGTTCGTTGAACCGAAAGAAAAACATCGATCTGCAACTGCGCGAACCAGCGGCGCCTTTGTACGACAGCCAAGAAATTTACGGTGTCATTCCTGCCGATAGCCGCAAGCCCTACGACGTGCGCGAAATCATTGCGCGCATTGTGGACGGCAGCGAGTTTGCCGAATTCAAAGCACGCTTTGGCCCCACCTTGGTGTGCGGCTTTGCGCACATCGAAGGCATGCCCGTGGGCATCATTGCCAACAACGGTATTTTGTTTTCCGAGTCAGCGCTTAAAGGCGCGCACTTCATTGAACTGTGCTGCCAACGCAAAGTGCCTTTGGTGTTTTTACAAAACATCACCGGCTTTATGGTGGGCCGCAAATACGAAAGCGAAGGCATTGCACGCAACGGCGCCAAGATGGTCACGGCCGTGGCCACCGCCAAGGTGCCCAAGTTCACCATCATCATTGGCGGCAGCTTTGGTGCCGGCAATTACGGCATGTGCGGCCGCGCATTCAGCCCACGCTTTTTGTGGATGTGGCCCAACGCGCGCATTTGCGTCATGGGCGGCGAGCAAGCAGCGGGTGTGTTGGCCACCGTCAAGCGCGATGGCATTGAAGCGCGCGGCGGTGCTTGGAGTGCCGAAGAAGAGGCCGCTTTCAAACAACCCATCCTCGATCAATTTGGCAGTCAGTCACACCCTTACTACGCCAGTGCGCGTTTGTGGGACGACGGGGTCATCGACCCTGCCGACACACGCCGTGTGCTGGCGCTCGGTTTGTCTGCGTCATTGAACGCCCCCATCGAAGACACGAAGTTCGGTATTTTCCGCATGTGATGTTTTGAAAGACCAGCATGACTTACACCTTTGACAACATTTACACCACGCCCGAGCACACATTGTTGCGCGATCAAGTGGCCAAGTTCATTGCACGCGAAGTCGAGCCCTTTGCGCAAGCTTGGGAGGACGAAGGAAAGGTGCCGCGCGAAGTGCTGCGCAAGATGGGTGATGCGGGCTTGTTGGGCTTGATGTACGACCCCGCGTTGGGCGGTGGTGGTGCCGACGCCATGGCCAACTTGGTGTTTGCCGAAGCCTTGTCGCAGTCGACCTTTGCCGGCTTCATCATTACTGTGCTGGTGCACACAGACATGGCCAGCCCACACTTGCACCATGCAGGCACAGCAGCGCAAAAAGCCAAGTACATGCCGCGCATCACGTCTGGTGAATGCATTACCGCTGTAGGCGTGTCTGAACCTGGCGCAGGCTCTGATGTGGCGGGCATTCGCACCACGGCCAAACGCGATGGCGACCATTGGGTATTGAACGGCACCAAGATGTTCATCACCAACGGCGTGCATGCCGACTTGTATTTCATTGCCGCCAAAACAGGCGATGCGCGACATGCCATGTCGATGTTCATAGTAGAAAAAGGCACGCCAGGCTTTAGTGTGGGACGTGCATTGAACAAAACAGGTTGGTTGTCTTCAGACACCGCCGAGTTGGTGCTAGACAACGTGCGCATTCCAGACCATCACTTGTTGGGCGAAGAAAACAAAGGCTTTTATTCGGTCATGAAAAATTTCCAGACCGAACGCATCGCTTTAGGCGCCATGGCCATTGGTCATTGCACGCGTGCATTGGAACTCACGTTGGACTATGTCCGCCAGCGCCCTGCATTTGGCGGCACCTTGTGGGACAAGCAAGTGATCCGTCAACGCTTGGCCATGTTGGACGCCAAAACTCGCGCAGCCAGGCAGTTCATGTACCACTGCGCGTGGAGCGTTACCCAGGACAAAGACATCGTGCAAGAAGTCTCTATGCTGAAAGCACTCACCGGCGAGTTGGTCAATGAAGTGGTGCAAACCTGCCAGCAATTCCATGGTGGCATGGGCTACATCCGCGAGACCGCCATTGAACGTTTGTGGCGCGACGCGCGCATTTTGGGCATTGGGGGTGGTGCCACTGAAGTGATGTTGGACGAAGTGGCCAAGCGCTACTGAGTGAACACATCGCCCTCTGCGCACATTCAATTTTGCAAATGATCAAAGTCATAGAAGCTCAGAAAGATTCGTCATGACCGCTGCCAATCAAACATTAGACATCCGCCGCCCTTCCAAGTGGGTGGCCGAGGTGTGGCTGAACCGACCCGATGTGCGAAATGCTTTCAACGATTCGGTCATTGCTGAACTGACTGAAGCCTTCCAGCAATTGGGCCAAGACAATGACTTGCACGCCATTGTGTTGGGTGCCCATGGCAAAGCTTTTTGTGCGGGCGCCGATTTAAATTGGATGCGGGCCATGTCGGGCTACAGCTGGGAAGAAAACCGTGCCGACGCACAAAAGTTGGCCGACATGCTATGGACATTAGACCAGTGCCCTGTGCCCATCGTGGGCCGTTTACAAGGCGACTGCTATGCGGGCGGCATGGGCTTGGCATCGGTCTGCGATGTGCTCATTGCATCAGACAATGTCACCTTCTGTTTGTCTGAAGCGCGCCTGGGGCTGTTGCCTGGCACCATCAGTCCGTATGTGGTTCGTGCCATGGGTGCGCAGGCTGCTAAGCGTTACATGGTAACTGCAGAGAGATTTTCTGCAACGCAAGCCCATGCCATGGGCATGGTGCATGAGATATGCACTTCTGAAAACTTGGATGCCAAAGTGGCCGAAATTGTTGCCACACTGTGTGGCAACGGCCCGCAAGCTTTGCGTGCATGCAAACGCTTGGTGCAAGACGTTACCGACCAACCCATCAATGAAGCGTTGCGCGTAGAAACCGCCAGACGCATTGCCGACATACGTGCCAGTGAAGAAGGCAAAGAGGGCTTGCAGTCCTTCTTGCAAAAGCGTCCTGCGCAATGGACACAGGCGTCATGAATGCCAATGCATTGAGTGGCTTCTAAGAATTCAAAGTTTTAAAAATCAGGTTGATCATGTTCAAAAAAATTCTCATTGCCAACCGCGGCGAAATTGCATGCCGAGTGGCTGCTACTGCCAAACGCATGGGCATCCAAACTGTGGCTGTGTACTCCGATGCAGACGCCAAAGCCAAGCATGTTGCTGCATGTGACGAAGCCATTCATGTAGGCGGCGCCGCACCCAAAGACAGTTACTTGCGCTGGGAAACCATCATTCAAGCGGCCAAATCCACAGGCGCACAAGCCATTCACCCGGGCTACGGATTCTTGAGCGAGAACGAAGCTTTTGCCGATGCATGCGCCAAAGCTGGTTTGGTCTTCATTGGCCCGCCCGCATCCGCCATCCAAGCCATGGGCTTGAAAGCAGAGTCCAAACAACTGATGGAAAAAGCCGGTGTACCCTTGGTGCCTGGTTATCACGGTGCCGATCAAAACCCCGAGTTGTTGAAGCGCGAAGCTGATCGCATCGGTTATCCAGTCTTGATCAAAGCGAGTGCCGGTGGTGGTGGCAAAGGCATGCGCGCAGTAGAAAAGTCGGAAGACTTTGCAGAAGCCCTGGCGTCGTGCCAGCGTGAAGCGCAAAACAGTTTTGGCGATCAAGCGGTGCTCATTGAAAAGTATGTGCAGCGTCCCCGTCACATTGAAATTCAAGTTTTTGGCGATACGCAGGGCAACTGTGTTTACCTCATGGAGCGAGATTGTTCTGTGCAGCGCCGTCACCAAAAGGTTTTAGAAGAAGCCCCTGCACCGGGCATGACAGAAGACTTACGTCAACAAATGGGTGAGGCCGCAGTGGCCGCAGCGCGAGCTGTGAATTACGTCGGCGCAGGTACCGTTGAATTCATCGTAGAGCAACGGGACAATCCAAGCACCGGTCAAGTTGACATGAACTTTTTCTTCATGGAGATGAACACCCGCTTGCAGGTGGAGCACCCCGTGACTGAAGCTGTGACGGGCTTGGACTTGGTGGAGTGGCAATTGCGTGTGGCCAGTGGCCAGCCTTTGCCTCTTCAGCAGGATCAAATCAAACTCAGAGGCCATGCCATTGAAGCGCGCATTTGCGCCGAAAACCCTGACAACAATTTCTTGCCAGCCACAGGCCATTTGCAGGTTTACAAAAAGCCAGCGCACACCGCCTTTGAACGCGGCACCGTGCGCTTTGACGATGGTGTGCGCCAAGGCGACACCATCAGCCCTTACTACGACTCCATGGTGGCCAAGCTCATTGTGCATGGCGACACCCGCGAGCAAGCCTTGGCTTTGCTTGATCAAGCTTTGGCGCAAACGCAAGTGGTGGGCTTGTCCACCAATGTTCAGTTTTTGCGCCATGTGGTACACAGCGCTTCGTTTGCAGAAGCGCGTTTAGACACGGCCCTCATTCCGCGCGAAGCCAATGTCTTGTTTAACCAAGAGAAGGTGGGTTTGAATGTGGCGGCCGCTGCCGTGGTGGCGCACACCTTGTATCAAGAAACTTCAAAGCAAGGGAAGGATCCTTTCAGCAAAAGTGATGCGTGGCAATCCCATGCCGAAACCAACCGTCGATTTCCGTTGGAATTTGATGGCGAAACACACACAGCTTGGTTGCACTACGGACATCAGGGAAAGATGCTTTTAACGTGGGGTGATGCTGCAGGTCCTGGCGCGCTAGGCAACGCCGATGCGTTTGACTTTTCTGTGGCGGCAGAACAAAGCACTTCTTCCCCTGCACTCAATGTCTCATGGCAAGGCCAGCGCGTCACAAGTAATGTGGTCTTGCAGCAGGCCAAGCTGGGTCACCCTGCAGAATTGGCACACGTCTTCACGCAGCAAGGCGCCACACGCATCCGCGTGATCAATCCCTTGGCCCATGCCGAAGGCGCACAAGATGAAAAGGGCGGCTTAACAGCACCCATGCCTGGCAAGGTGGTGTCCTTTGCCGTCAAGGTGGGCGACAAAGTAAAGGCGGGCCAAAGCTTGGCCGTCATGGAGGCCATGAAAATGGAACACACCATTGCCGCGCCCAAGGATGGCGAAGTGCAAGAACTCTTGTACGCGCCTGGTGATCAAATTGCCGAGGGTGCAGAGTTGCTCAAGCTTGCGTAAACTCAAGCCTTCAAATTACGAAACGCTTGTTATGAAAATTGTTTTTTGCTGCACCAACACCAAGGCAGAACCGTGGCTTGAAGGATTTCGTCAAGCCTTGCCAGGTGTTGACATTTGGGAATGGCAAGCGGCCCAGCCCGGCCATGCGCCCAAGTTGGCCGACCATGCCGTGGTGTGGTCGCCGCCGCAAAGCTTCATTGACGAACAATCGCAATTGCAAAACCTGTTCAACATTGGCGCAGGCGTTGATGCCTTGCTGAAGCTCAACCTGCCCGCCAGCCTCAACATTGTGCGCTTGAACGACGCCGGCATGTCGGTGCAAATGGCCGAATACGTGTGCCACGCCGTGATTCGCCACTTCCGTGAATTTGACCATTACGACAAAGACGCGCAATCGCAACGTTGGTCTTATCGCAAGCCTTCATTGCGTGCCGATTTTGCTGTGGGTGTTTTGGGCGCCGGTGTCCTGGGCAGTCATGTGGCCAAGTCTTTGCAGACCTTTGAATTTCCCGTGAATGTGTGGAGCCGTTCACCCAAACACATTGAAGGTGTGAATAGTTTTACCGCTGCTGCGCAGTTGCCCGAATTTTTAAAGGCCACGCGGGTATTGGTGAACTTATTGCCCCTGACGCCCGACACAGAAAACATTTTGAACCGCGAGCACTTGTTGCAATTGCAGCATGGCGCTTACCTGATCAATGTCGCGCGAGGTCGTCATTTGGTCGAGCAAGATTTAATCGACGCAATTGACGCGGGGCACATGGCCGGCGCCACGCTTGACGTGTTTCGCCAAGAACCCTTGCCGCCAGACCATGCATTTTGGTCGCACCCCAAAATCACGGTCACGCCTCACACCTCTGCACGCACCTTGCGCGACGAAAGCATTGCGCAAATCGCAAGCAAAATCAAAGCGGTGTACGCAGGTCAGGCCATTGAAGGCCGCGTCGACAAAGTTCGCGGCTATTGAATTCACAGAGAACACACATGACACTTCCTTTACGCGTTAAGTTGGTAGATGTAGGCCCTCGCGACGGTTTGCAAAATGAAAAGCAAGCCGTTCCTGCTGCTGTCAAAATTGAGTTGGTGCATCGGCTTCAAGCAGCTGGCCTCAAGGAGATTGAGACCACCAGTTTTGTCAGCCCCAAGTGGGTGCCGCAAATGGCTGACAACGCAGAAGTGATGGCTGGCATTCAACGTCAGCCTGGTGTGCGCTACTCGGTCCTCACGCCCAACATGCAGGGCTACCAAGCCGCTGTGCAAAGCAAACCCGACGAAATTGTGGTGTTTGCTGCAGCCAGCGAAGCCTTCAGCCAAAAGAACATCAACTGCAGCATTGAAGAGAGCATTCAACGCTTTGCACCCGTCGTCGAAGCCGCGCGTGCCGCTGGCATTTATGTGCGCGGCGCCATGTCGTGCGCCGTGGGTTGCCCTTACGAAGGCGATGTGGCGCCATCTCAAGTTGAACGTTTGGCGCAGCTGATGAAAAGCATTGGCGTGCAACACATTGGCGTGGCCGACACCATTGGTGTGGGCACCCCGCTCAAAGTGCAAGCCGCCATGGAAGCAACGCTGAAGCATTACAACTTGAACGATGTCTCGGGCCATTTCCACGATACGTATGGCCAGGCACTCTCTAACACGCTTATCAGTTTGCAAATGGGTGTCTGGCAATTTGACACCTCTGTGGCAGGCCTGGGCGGTTGCCCCTATGCCAAAGGTGCAACAGGCAATGTGGCCACTGAAGATGTGGTCTACATGTTGCACGGTATGGGCATTGACACAGGCATTGACCTTGAAAGTTTGGTGGATGCCGGCGCTTACATCAGCGACTTTTTGCAACGCCAATCTGGCTCACGCGTGGCCAAGGCCCTCTTGAACAAACGATTAGGCTAAGCAGGGTTTTTCGCAAGCGCTTATCCTATGCCCCATGAGGTCGCCGTGCGTTTCAATTTGCGTGGTAAATCCGGTTACTGAATTGTGTGAAGGGTGCTTGCGCAACATCCAAGAAATTGGGGCTTGGAGCCAAATGCAAAGCGCGCAACAGCGCGGGGTGTGGCAACAAATTCAAGTGCGATGTGCCGAAAAATTGAGAACACAGTCGTGATGAAAGAAATTCATTTCTACTTCGATTTCATCTCG
This sequence comes from Pseudomonadota bacterium, assembly GCA_041172085.1. Lineage (GTDB taxonomy): Bacteria > Pseudomonadota > Gammaproteobacteria > Burkholderiales > Burkholderiaceae_C > Limnohabitans_A. The sequence goes on from JBEDKQ010000017.1 coordinate 25,158, forward strand.
CCTTATGCATGGCTCGCATTTCAGGCTTTGCCCAAAACACTCGAGGGCATCAGCCACCGCGTGCACTATCACCCAGTGCTGTTTGGTGCCTTGCTTAAACACCACGGTCAATTGGGCCCTGCCGAAATGCCGGGCAAGCGCGATTGGACCTATCGCCAAGTGATGTGGCTGGCCAAGCAGCAAGGCACTGTTTTGAAAATGCCTGCGTCGCATCCCTTCAACCCGCTGGCTTTGCTGCGTCTGGCGGTGGCCACCTCTGCAAATGGAGAGCCCAACCGTTATGTGGTCGAAAGTATTTTTAAACACGTTTGGTGTGAAGGCTTGGAGGCAACCGACCCCGAGCGTTTGATCGCACTGCATCAGCATCTCTTATCGCAAGCAGCTCTAAAAAATACGGTCAAAGATCCGCAGTCCGATGAGGTGAAACAGCTGTTGCAACAACACACCAACAACGCCATTGCGCTGGGTTTGTTTGGCGTGCCCAGCATGGTGGTCGATGGGCAAGTATTTTGGGGCCAAGATGCCTTGCCCATGCTGCGCGCTTACCTAGATGGCGACACGTGGTTTCAAAGTGCTGAATGGCGCGATGTTGGCCAATTGCCTGTGGGCATTCGCCGCGCACCCGCTCAAAAATAGCCTGCCTTTATTTTTCCAAATCGGGTTCAACATTGAACCCCATGGTTTGCCGCTCCCAGTGGTTTACGCAGAGAGCATAAACCCATACGATGATCAGAAAAACCAGCACAGAACCTTGTGCGGCCATCCAAAATCCCATGGGCCTGTCTAGCCACAAGAAGTTCAAATCGCGTGCAAAGAACGACACGCCAAAGGTTACGCTGAACCAGACGCACAACAAGGCCATGCGCAGTCGGTTGACGCGTTGCGAAAAGGCTTCTGCTGACAAGATGGATTTGTGCATGACCTCGTCATCGTAGAGAGAATTGGCCAAGGGCACAGATGGCGCGTGGTAATCGCGTCCTAGTAGATACCCTTTGCTTTGCGTCATATCTCACTATGCGAAATAAAGACCAAGGGTTTCACCTCAAGCTGTCAGCTCCCGTTGGTTTGGTGTCAGAGGGTGGTCAGAGCGCTACAGAAGAATCGCCCCCAAGCCTTCGTGTCGAGGGCTATTTTTTGGAGACAGCTTATGGCTACAACTGATCCCCGCCCGATGTCGGCAGAAGAGAAGAAGGTTATCTTCGCTTCGTCGCTGGGTACCGTGTTCGAGTGGTACGACTTCTACCTCTACGGTTCACTCGCCGCAATTATTGCGAAACAATTCTTCAGCGGTTTGGATGAAGGCTCTGCGTTCATTTTCGCGCTGTTGGCTTTTGCCGCCGGTTTCATCGTCCGTCCTTTCGGCGCCATCTTCTTTGGCCGCTTGGGCGACATGATTGGTCGCAAGTACACCTTCTTGGTCACCATCCTGATCATGGGTATCTCCACGTTCATCGTGGGTATCTTGCCTAACTACGCCAGCATTGGCGTGGCCGCTCCCGTCATCCTGATCTGCTTGCGCTTGTTGCAAGGTTTGGCTTTGGGTGGTGAGTACGGTGGTGCCGCCACTTATGTGGCCGAGCACGCGCCTATGGGCAAACGCGGTGCCTACACCTCTTGGATTCAGACCACAGCCACCTTGGGCTTGTTCTTGTCTTTGATGGTGATTTTGGGCGTGCGTTCTTACACTGGTGAAGAGGCCTTTGCCGAGTGGGGCTGGCGCGTTCCGTTCATCGTTTCAATTCTGTTGTTGGCCGTGTCGGTTTACATCCGTTTGAGCATGAACGAGTCACCTGCTTTCGCCAAAATGAAAGCAGAAGGCAAAACGTCTAAAGCACCTTTGACCGAGTCTTTCGGTCAATGGAAAAACCTGAAGATCGTGATCTTGGCTTTGATCGGCTTAACAGCCGGCCAGGCTGTGGTTTGGTACTCTGGCCAGTTCTACGCTTTGTTCTTCTTGACACAAGCTTTGAAAGTGGACGGCGCCACAGCCAACATCATGGTGGCGATCTCTCTGATCATCGGCACACCTTTCTTCTTGGTGTTCGGTAGCTTGTCTGACAAGATTGGTCGCAAGCCCATCATCTTGGCAGGTTGCTTGTTGGCCGCCGTGACTTACTTCCCAGTGTTCAAAGCTTTGACCGCTGCAGCCAACCCAGACTTGGCCGCTGCACAAGCTAAATCACAAGTGGTCGTCACTGCTGATCCCGCAGAGTGCTCATTCCAGTTCAACCCCACCGGTACGAAGAAATTCACTTCTTCTTGCGACATTGCCAAGCAACGTTTGGCTGGCGCTTCAGTGAGCTACACCAACGAAGCGGCACCTGCCGGTACACCCGCCATCATCAAGGTGGGCGAGACTGTGGTGAAAGTGAAGTACACACCTGAAGACATCGCTGAAGCCAAGGCCAAAGCTGAAGCCAAGGTGGCTGAACTGACAGCTGCACAGCCTCAAGATGCCAAAGCTTTGGAAGCTGCCAACAAGTCTGTCAAAGATTTGAGCAACGAGAAAACAGCGGGCGCGAATTTGTTGGGTTCCAACTTGGGCGCTGCTTTGAAAGCTGCGGGTTATCCACCAAAAGCCGACATGGCCAAGTTTGACAAAGTCAAGGTCATCATGATTCTGACTTACTTGGTGATTTTGGTGACCATGGTGTACGGCCCTATTGCTGCCATGTTGGTGGAGATGTTCCCAACACGCATTCGTTACACCTCCATGTCCTTGCCTTACCACATTGGTAACGGTTGGTTCGGTGGTCTGTTGCCTACAACCGCTTTCGCGATCGTGGCGCAAACAGGCGACATGTACAACGGTCTCTGGTACCCCATCGTCATCGCGGCCGCTACGGTTGTGATTGGTGGCTTGTTCATCACAGAAACCAAAGACGTTGACATTTTCGCCAACGACTAATTTGTAAGCATTCCGGGGACTTCCCGGTGCTACATTCGAGCCCTCCTGTTTGGAGGGCTTTTTTAATTGGGGTCAGATCAACATTAATTTCCAATTGAAGCTGGGTAAAGGCTAAGGGGGCTTCCTCATACTGGGGTACCAGAAATCGTTCAGCCCCCTTAGCCTTTACCCAGCCTCAATTGACCCAATTAATGTTGATCTGACCCCAATTAAAAAATTGCGCTTTAGTAACATTATTTTTTGGAGAAAACTTATGTGGAAAATTGCTGTTGGCTTTGCCGTGTTTGCCGGCCTCGCTTTGTACGTCATCTCTAAAGGCGGCGACAGTTTGGACATGGGCGGTGAGAAGCATGGCGCTGATGCCGTGCATGCACCTGCGCCAGCCGAAGCGCCTGCTGCAACACCGCCTGCTGCCGCACCAGCCACCCCCGCTGCCGCACCTGCGCCTGCTAGCAAATAATTGCAATAGGGCGCCAGTCGCCAAAACCAATGGGGTCAGTTCAACATTTGTGTGACCCCATTTGTTCTTCTCAGTGACACTGAAGCCAGTCTTTCAAAGCGTCATTGATTCTTGTTTGCCAGCCAGGGCCGTTTTTCTGAAATGCTTCTAAAACTTCTGGATCGAGTCGAATGGCAATTTGTTTCTTGGGCGAAACACTGAACGGGCGGCCTCTTTTTTTGTAGGCCGCAAGGCCATCGGTCATTTCTTTGTGACTTAAAGGCTTGTCGTCCTCATCTTTACCATCCCAAACATAGAACTCATCAGACTTTTGAGCTTTTATGGCGCGCAAAATTTCTTCACGACTGGCGCCCTTAGCTTGCAAGCCACTCGAAGTAGAAAGTCGCTTCTTTTTGACTGGCTTTTCTGAAACTGATGATCCTGATTTGGTCATTGCGGTGTGTGTAGACTAAGGTTAAAACACAAAGCTTGTTCATGACGTAGGCAAAAGAAACGATGCGTTCTTCCCCCTTTTTTTGAACAAGCAGATTGAGGCAATAGTTCGATTGAAGAACGTCCCCTGCATGAGCAAAATCCAAGCCGTGCTTTGAATAATTTTTTTGCCTTTTGTCTTGATCCCAAGTTAGTTGAATTTCCATTTATTGTAGATGCATTAAATGGAAATGACCATCTATTCCTTTTTGTTTGAATGAGCATCAGTTTGGGTCTAATGTTTCCAGTCAGATCAAACAAGCGCTTGCATAACGAGATAGCCACACGCGAAGCAATTTAATTGTGATCTGACCCCCATTAAATTTTTCGCAAGCCTAGAATGTTGGGCCTCCACCCACAAAGCTTGCCCTTATGTCCAACGGTTTTATCAAGATTCGCGGTGCTCGTCAGCACAACCTCAAAAACATTGATTTGGACATCCGCACGGGGGAGTTGACCGTGGTCACCGGGCCCAGTGGGTCGGGCAAGTCGAGTTTGGTGTTTGACACGCTGTATGCCGAGGGGCAGCGGCGCTATGTGGAGACTTTCAGCGCCTATGCGCGGCAGTTTCTAGACCGCATGGACAAGCCGGCGGTGGACAAGGTGGAAGGGGTGCCACCGGCCATTGCCATCGACCAAACCAATCCCGTCAGAAGTTCGCGCTCCACGGTGGGCACGATGACGGAGTTGAACGATCACTTGAAGTTGCTGTTCGCTCGCTTGGGCCATTTGCATGATCGGGACACAGCTCGGCCTGTGAAACACGATACGCCTGAGTCGATTTATGCAGAGTTGGTTAAAAGGGCCGAAGCTGCAGGCGATCCACGATTGGTTTTGACCTTTCCTGTTGAGTTGCCTGGTAACACCACGGCTGAGCAAGTTGAGCAGTGGTTGTCGGCGAGTGGATTTACCAAGGTGCAAGCTGAGCGGGAAGTTGCAACGCCTACCGGGCCGCGCAAGGTGTTGGATGTGGTGGCCGACAGGTTCAGGTTGGGCGGTGCTGAGAAGGCTCGGGTGGTGGAAGCCATTGAGGTGGCGCTGAAGCGGGGCGGGCGATTGAATGTTTATGTGATTGGGGATGGTGCTCAATTGGGGTCAGATCCAAAAAAATTGGATTCGTTCTCAGCGGGCTCTTCCAATTTATTTGGATCTGACCCCAATTCATCCAGTCAATTGCCTTCGAGCGCCGAAGGTGATCGAACTGTCATGTGGCGTTTCTCGGCGGGGCTGCATTGCCCCGAGAGTGACTTGCGATATCCCGAACCACTGCCTTCGATGTTCTCTTTCAACTCGGCTGTGGGGGCTTGCGAAACTTGCCGTGGATTTGGACGGGTAATTGGTGTGGATCTGGGCTTGGTCATTCCGAATGACAAGCTCACGCTGAGAGCGGGCGCAATCAAAACGATTCAAACACCTGCATGGAAAGAAGCGCAAGACGACCTCATGCGCCACGCCGAAGCGGCGGGTATTCCGCGCGATACGCCTTGGTTCAAGCTTACGGCAGAGCAACAAAAGTGGGTGATCGAAGGCTCGCCCAACTGGAACGGCAAATGGAATCAGCAGTGGTACGGCGTGCACCGCTTCTTTGCCTACCTGGAAAGCAAAGCCTACAAGATGCACATCCGCGTGCTCTTGTCCAAATATCGCAGTTACACCGAATGCGGTTCGTGCGGCGGCGCGCGTCTTAAAACAGACAGCCTCTTGTGGCGCATTGGCAGCGCAGAAGATGCCGATGCCACCTTGCCCAAAGAAAAACGCTTCTTGCCCAAAGGCGTGAAGTGGACACGCCAACAACTCGAAGCCTTGCCTGGCCTCAGTCTGCATGACCTCATGATCATGCCCATCGACAAGCTGCGCAACTTTTTCGATCGCATGTCGGCCACGGCCATTCAAGAAAACAGCCAAGACGGCGAAGCGAAATTACCAATCGCTTGAAGTACTTGTGCGATGTGGGCATTGGCTATCTCACGTTGGACCGTCAAAGCCGCACCCTCAGCGGCGGCGAAGTGCAGCGCATCAACCTCACAACCGCATTGGGCACATCACTTGTCAACACGTTGTTTGTGTTGGACGAGCCCAGCATTGGCCTTCACCCACGCGACATGAACCGCATCACGCAAGCCATGCACCGCCTCAGAGATGCTGGCAACACGCTGGTGGTGGTTGAGCACGACCCCGCCGTGATGTTGGCCGCCGATCGCATGATCGACATGGGTCCTGGCCCAGGCGAGAAGGGCGGCCACATTGTGTTTGATGGCAGCACACAAGATTTAAAAAATGCCAACACCCTCACGGGCGATTATTTGGGCGGCCGCAAGCAAGTGGGCATGGGCTTCAAGCGCATGGTGACCGACAACACGCCACGCCTTATTTTGGAAGGCGCTAAAGAACACAACCTCAAATACGTTTCGATCGATTTTCCGTTGCAGCGTTTGGTGTGTGTGACGGGTGTCAGCGGCTCTGGCAAATCCAGTTTGATTCAAGACGTCTTGGCTCCCGCACTTTTAAGACACTTTGGCAAAAGCACCGATGCGCCGGGCGCGCACGACCGCATGTTGGGTGCCGATCATTTAAGCGACGTGGTGTTTGTCGACCAATCGCCCATCGGCAAAACTGCACGCTCTAACCCCGTGAGTTATGTGGGCGCATGGGATGCCATTCGAGAAATTTTTGCCGTAGCGCCTTTGTCTAAACAGCGTGGCTACACCGCTTCCAAATTCAGTTTCAACAGCGGCGATGGCGTGTATTTGCGTTGCCCCGATTGCGATGGCAAACGCTACCGTCCCGAAATTTTGGAAATCAAAATTGAACGCCAAGCCATTGGCGATTTGCGGGCGCGTCATTTGAATGTGGCCGATGTGCTAGACCTCACGGTCAGCGAAGCGGCGGCCTTGTTCGCGCAAGATCGCGATGTGATTCGTGCGTTGCAACCCATCGTGGATGTGGGTCTTGAGTATGTGAAGTTGGGCCAGCCCGTGCCAACCTTGTCGGGTGGTGAAGCGCAGCGTTTGAAGTTGGCAGGTTTCTTGGCGGGGGCAGCTAAGTCGTCCTCTTCAAGCAAGCAGTCATTGGCCAAGAAGGGCACCTTGTTCTTGTTCGACGAGCCGACTACAGGCTTGCACTTTGACGATATCGCCAAACTGATGCGCGCATTGCGCAAGCTTTTAGAAGGCGGTCATTCACTGATTGTGATTGAGCACAACTTGGATGTGATCCGCGCCAGTGATTGGCTGATTGATCTCGGCCCCGAAGGCGGCGACGCAGGGGGCTATGTGGTGGCGGAAGGTATGCCAGAAGATGTGCGCAACCACGCCACGTCGCACACTGCATTGGCTTTGCGTGAATATGCAGAAGCTATGGGAGAGTTTGAAGGTGTGCTGAAGGTTGCCGAGGCTGCCAACTTGGCGGGCGACCGGGTTACGCCGGGTGCCTCATACTCTGACAAGAAATCGTTACCCGGCGCAACCCGATCACCCACCAAGTTGGCCGGTCAATTTGATAGCAAGAGTTCTCCGGTCAATTTGATAGCAAGAGTTCTAATGCTCGCGTACTAAGCGCAGAAGACAACAGCATTCGCATTGTCAACGCCAAAGAACACAACCTCAAAAACCTGAGCGTCAACATTCCGCGCGGTCAGTTCAATGTGATTACGGGTGTCAGCGGCTCGGGTAAATCGACATTGGCTTTCGACATTCTGTTCAATGAAGGTCAGCGCCGTTACCTCGAAAGTTTGAACGCCTACGCGCGGAGCATTGTGCAACCCGCTGGTCGCCCTGAAGTTGACGCGGTGTACGGCATTCCGCCCACAGTGGCCATTGAGCAACGCTTGTCACGCGGTGGCAGAAAGAGTACGGTGGGCACCACCACCGAGGTGTGGCATTTCCTGCGACTGCTCTACGTCAAGCTGGGCACTCAACATTGCATTCACGACAACGCCGCTGTGGCACCGCAAACACCCGACAGCATTGCCGCGCAGTTGATGAAAAACTTCAAAGGTCAGCACATTGGTTTGCTGGCGCCTTTGGTCATGAACCGCAAAGGCGTTTACACCGAGCTGGCCGAATGGGCACGCCCCCGTGGCTACACGCATTTGCGCGTCGATGGCAATTTCTTGCCCACGCAAAACTTTCCGCGCATTGACCGTTTCAAAGAGCACACCATTGAGCTGCCAGTGGCCAGCCTCAAAATCAGTGCAGATCAAGAAAAGCAACTCAGAGAAGCACTCACCAAAACTTTGGAATTGGGCAAAGGTGTGGTGCATGTGTTGAGTGATTTGAATGGCCTGCAAGAAGCCATGGAAGCCAACCAAGCCACGGCTCACATTGGCAAACTGAATGTGTTCTCCACACTTAGAGCTTGCCCTGAATGCAGCACCTCGTACAACGAACTCGATCCGCGTTTGTTCAGCTACAACAGCAAACACGGTTGGTGTCCTGAATGCGTGGGCACCGGCGTGAAGCTAACCAAAGACCAACGCAAGGTGTTTGATGACTCTGTTAGAGACGACGATCAAAAAGGCCGCGAGCAAAGTTTTGCCGAACCCGAAATTGAAGACTTGATTGAGCAAGTGTGCCCGCACTGCGAAGGCACACGTTTAAATCAAATTGCGCGCCAGGTGAAGTTCACCACCGATCAATTGCCCATCACCGACATTGCCAGCATGAGCGTGACGGACGTGCGCAAATGGGTGCAAAGTTTGGCCAAAGCCAACGAGTTGACTCAAAGAGAAAACGACATCGCGCGCGACCTGCTGCCGGAAATTCAAAGCCGCTTAGAGTTCCTCGAAGAAGTAGGCTTGGGCTATCTCACCTTAGACCGCGGCGCACCCACACTCAGTGGCGGCGAAGCACAGCGCATCCGATTGGCCGCCCAACTGGGCAGCAACTTGCAAGGTGTGTGCTACGTGCTTGACGAACCCACCATCGGATTGCATGCACGCGACAATCAAATTTTGTTGAACGCACTGCACAAGCTAGGCGACAAAGGCAACACCCTGGTGGTGGTGGAACACGACGAAGACACCATCAGACGAGCCGACCACATCATCGACATTGGCCCTAGCGCGGGCAAGCGTGGTGGCAAGTTGGTGGCGCAGGGCAGTGTCAAAGACATCACCGACGCCCAAGATTCGCAGACAGGCAGATACCTGCTGTACGCCATGAAGCATCCTTTGCAAACGCGCCGATTGATGTCTGAATCTTTGAAGTGGCTAGAGCTCAAAGGCGCCAACTTGCACAACCTGCAAAAAGTCAACGTAGCAATTCCACTTCAAAGATTGGTGGCCGTCACCGGCGTCAGCGGTTCCGGCAAATCAACTTTGGCCCGCGACGTATTGCTGGCCAACGTGCAAACAGCAGGCAGAGACGAACAAGAAGCCGGCAAGTTCCCAGCCCTCACTGGCTGCACAGAGCTCAAAGGGTTCGAAGCCGTCGATCGCGTTTTAGAAGTAGACCAAACCCCCATTGGCAAAACGCCGCGCAGCTGCCCAGCCACCTACATCGGTTTCTGGGACACCATTCGCAAACTCTTCGCAGAAACATTGGAGGCTAAAGCCCGCGGTTACTTAGCAGGCCGGTTCAGCTTCAACACAGGTGAGGGCCGATGCCACACCTGCGAAGGCCAGGGCCTTAGAACCATCGAGATGAGCTTCTTGCCCGATGTGAAGGTGCCGTGCGAAGCCTGTCATGGTGCGCGCTTTAACCCCGAAACCTTGGCAGTGACCTGGCGCGGCAAAAGCATTGGCGACGTGCTCAAAATGGAAGTGGATGAAGCCGTAGGCTTTTTCGAAACCATGCCGTCCATTGCGCATCCATTGCAACTTTTAAAAGACGTGGGCTTGGGCTACCTCACACTGGGACAACCCAGTCCCACACTTAGCGGTGGTGAAGCACAGCGCATCAAGTTGGTCACAGAACTGACCAAGGTCAGAGACGAAGTAGGCAAGCGCGGCAACAAAGCGCCGCACACTTTGTATGTCCTGGACGAACCCACCGTGGGCCTGCACATGGCCGACGTCGACAAACTGATTCACGTGTTGCACCGCTTGGTCAACGCGGGTCACAGTGTGTTGGTGATTGAGCACGACTTGGATGTGATTGCCGAAGCCGACTGGATCATTGACCTAGGACCTGATGGCGGCAAGGCCGGTGGTCAAGTGGTGGCCAGTGCCAGTCCGGAAGAAGTGGTGCGCTTGGGTACCCACACGGGCAAGGCTTTGGCGTCAGTTCTGGCTAGATAATCAACTTGAATCTTCACTGGCCGCCATCAGCAGCGCCAGTGAAATACTGAGCGACAACATGGCCCCATAGTAGTTGTGGACCATGTTGGTATTGGACAAACCCGCCGTGAGGTGCATGAACAAAATGCCCAAGATGCCATGCGCTGCACGCGGATGCGGTACCCACAACTTGCGCACCACCAAGCCCATGCCCGTGGCCAGCACCAACAAACTGATGATGCCCATCAGTCCGTGGCTGACCCAAGCATCCAAAAACTCATGGTGCAAGTGCCCCAACTTTTGCACCTGCTCAGAATTAATTTCTAAGCCCCATTGCTTGATCATGGCAATGCTGTTTTCTTTGCCATAGCCAAACCACGGTTGGGCCTCAACGGCATCAAGCGCCTTGCTCCACAAAAACAAGCGCGAGCCCACCGATGTGTTGGCCGCTTCAGTAGGGTTGCTTTGCGACAGGGAGGCTTCCACCCAGACCTCGGCCATGCGCTGGACAATGGCGGTCAGCCATGTCGGTTGAGCCCATAGTAGCCATATGAATCCACCAAACACCAAGCCCAGTGCCAACCAAGTGCGCGGTTGGAATGTAGACATTTGTAACAAGGTTCGATTGGACGCGGCCACATAACTGGCCAAAGCCATCCAAACAAGCAAGCCATACACGCCTCGGCTTTGGCTAAGTACCACCCCCATGCATCCCATCAAGGCTGCGATTGCCCAAAGTTTGCGACGGGCAGCAGAAAAGTGGGGGTCTAGCACCATAGGCGCAAGCACGCACACCAAAAAACTGAGGCTGACGGCCCAAGCGATGGCGTGCAAAGGGGTTTCACGCCCATACAAGGCTGTGACGCCCATGCCAACGGCACAAGACAGGGCCAATGCGTTGATTAAATGCGTTTTTTGAGCGCCCATCAGTCGGTAAAACGGCGGCCATTTGACCAAGGCTACGGTGGCCATGGCACCTAGAACCAAGCGAATTTCGGCATGGCGGCGGTCCCAATCGTCTTGCCAAAACGCGTGCGGTATGATTCGAATGGCAGTGGCTGCCAGGCAAGCAAAAAGCCAAATTCTGGCTGCTTCTTCTACTGGCGATGGGCTAGAAAAGGCTACATTGCCCGTTAAGTGCAAGTCAATGTCTGATCGCTGAATTCGCTCTGCCCGTAAAAATGCCCACAAACCCATTAAGCAAAGCAGTACCCACGCCAAGCCGCCCAATTTGGTGCTTGTCGGTGCGCTGGCCAAAGTTAGCGCAAAAAGGGCAAATGCAAGTGCAGGAAATGGGCGTTGCGTCAATGCGTGTTGTTTCTTTAAACAGCGAACACAAATTATAGATTGCCGCACTTTGACAGCTACTGTGTCCCAGATCACATTGTTGGGTGAAAACGCCCCTCAGCCCTCTCAAACCAACTTGCATTCGCTTGCCTTGGATGGCAACGCGATGGCCCCTTTTTGGCTGGTTGTTCCCACTTACAACCCCGGTCAACACAACTGGGCGCAATGGTTAGAGGCGCTGCAGAGCCAACACCGCCAGCCCGCCCTCGTGGTGGTGGTCGATTCCGGCTCTACCGATGGCAGCTTGGCGCTTACAGAGCGGGCCGCTCAATCAGTACAAACTTCAAACCATCAGGCAACCCCAGCCTTCACCCTGCTGCACATCAAGGCGGCCCAGTTTGACCATGGCGGCACGCGCCAATGGGCCTTGGACCAAGCACTCATAGCGCACCCCCAAATGCCGCCCAAGGTCGTGGTGCTCTTGACCCAAGACGCCATCTTGGCCCATCCAAATGCCTTGGAAAACTTGCTAACAGCCTTTCAAAACCCGCAAGTCGCAGCTGCATATGGCCGCCAATTGCCCAAACCGCAAGCCAGTTGGTTAGAAGCCCACGCCCGCCAATTCAATTACCCAAGCCAATCGCGCTCCGTGTCTTTGCAAGACAAAGTCAGCTTGGGCTTCAAGGTCTGTTTCTTTTCAAACGCGTTTGGTGCCTACCGTTTGTCAGCCTTGCAAGCCTTGGGCGGGCTACCCGCCGGCTTGCCTTTGGGTGAAGACACCTTCACAGCGGGCAAGCTCTTGCTATCAGGTCATTCCCTGCACTACCAAGCCGACGCAGCCGTTTATCATTCACACCAGTACAACGGCCAACAGGATTTTCAGCGCATGTTTGACACCGGCGTCTTTCACGCTCAAAACCCATGGCTCCGCAATAGCTTCGGCCGAGCCGAGGGTGAAGGCTGGCGCCTCTTGCGCCATCAGTGGGCCCATTTGCAAAGTCTTACAAGTGGCAAAGACGCAAACAAGGCTCAACAAAGCCCAACGCCTAGCTTGTTGGGTGGCCTCTTTCAAATGGCCTATACCAACAGTATCAAACTCTTGGGATACAAAATGGGTCAATGGCATCGGTGGCTTCCCAGATCGATCAATCGACGCCTGAGCATGTACAAATCTTTTTGGCAGCAGCAAGCACGATGAACACGCTGTCGCTGTTTCAGGTTCGAGTTTCCAAGTTTGCCGTTTTGTTGGGCGATGCCATTGCGTTTGCCATTGCGTTCGCGCTAGCCACCCTCATCAATGTCGCTGCCGATCCCAGTCAAAATATCAGCACGTGGTTTTCCACCCAAGACATGCAGCGCTATCTGGCCTGGAGCGGTTTGGTGTTTTTAGGGCTCATGCTGTTTCTCATGCGCTTTCAACACTACAGCGATCGCCGCCCCTTTTGGGATGAGTTGGGCGACATTTTGCGTCTTATGGGCAGCTTGGCCTTGTTGGACATGACGCTGGTTGCCTCTACTCGCTGGAACTCGTCGCGCTTGTGGTGGGTGTTGGTCTGGGTTTTGGCAGTGGGCATGGTCGTGTGGGGCCGCGTCATCACCCGCTGGTTACTTAAGCAAATGGGTTTGTGGATTCGTCCCACCATCATCATTGGCCATGGTGAAAATGCCCTTGAAGCCGCCATTGCCTTAGAAAGCGAACCTCGGATGGGCTTTGAAGTGGCCGGCTACGTCGATGTCGACGAACCCAGTCCACGCCTCAAACACAAAGGTCAAACCCTGCAAACCCTGCATCAACTCGAACTCTTGGCCGACCAGCCCGGCATTCAATGGGTCATTGCCCTAGAGCATTCACAGGCCGAGCAGCGCGAGCACTGGCTACGCACCCTCACGCAGTGGGGCGCCACCGACATCAGCGTCATTCCCGCCATGCGCGGCGTGCCTTTGTATGGCACCGACATGTCGCATTTTTTCTCACACGAAGTGGCACTCTTGCGGGTCCGCAACAATTTGCGAAGATGGCCTGCACGCTTAACCAAACGTTTGTTTGATTTCTGCGTAGCCGCTATGTTGTTGGTGCTCTTGTCGCCCTTGATGTTGGTCATTGCGCTGCTGCTTAAACTTGAAGGGGGTAGCGTGCTCTTTTCGCATCAGCGCATTGGCAAAAACAACCGCAAATTTGATTGCTACAAATTCCGTTCGATGGTGCCCAACGCCGAGCAACAACTGAATCAACTGTTGCAACACAATCCGCTGCTGAAAGCCCAATGGGACAAAGAGCACAAACTCAAAGACGATCCGCGTATCAGTCCCATAGGCGCTTTTTTGCGCCGTACCAGCCTAGATGAATTACCACAGTTGCTCAATGTGCTTAAAAGCGAAATGAGCTTGGTGGGCCCGCGCCCCATTGTTCAAGAAGAATTGCAAAAGTATGGCCTTGAAAAAAGCTACTACCTCATGGTGCGCCCAGGCATGACAGGTTTGTGGCAAGTGAGTGGCCGCAACGATGTCGATTACGAAACCCGCGTTTATCTAGACGCTTGGTATGTCAAGAACTGGTCGCTTTGGTACGACTTGGCCATCTTATTCAAAACCATCAAAGTCGTTTTTGCAAAACGTGGAGCTTATTGAGTGACTCAGGCATTGGTTAAACATTCGGACAACTTAACGGCCCTCAGACTCTTAGCGGCCAGCATGGTTTTGTTTGGGCACGCGTTTGTGTTCTTGGGTTTACCAGAACCCATGTTCATGCAATGGTTGCCCATGGGGCCTTTGGGCGTGAATATTTTCTTTGCAATCAGTGGTTATTTGGTAGCGCAAAGTTGGCAAAGAGATCCCAGTGTCATTCGATTTTTAATCAGAAGAGCACTTCGAATTTTCCCTGCCCTTTTTGTGTGCCTCCTCTTGAGCGTTTTTGTGTTGGGTCCATGGCTGACGGAAGTATCCCAAGCAGAGTATTGGAAAAATGAACACACACGAGGATATTTCACCAACCTTTTTCTTTACATCACCTACTACTTGCCGGGCGTCTTTACCAGCAACAGGGTGCCAAATGCCGTGAACGGCTCGCTCTGGAGCCTGCCGGTTGAGTTTGCCATGTACCTCCTCATTGTGGTTCTTGGGTTTTTGCGGGCCCCTAAGTGGGGTGTCTTGGCCACCGCTTTGATCTTTATGGCGCTGTCAGCCGGTTGGGCTTTTCAGTCCACAGAGATGCTGGTGGTTTACAGAACAGACATGCGTCAGTTGGTGCTGTGCGGCACCTATTTTTTTGTTGGCGCTTGCATCAATCAATTCAAAATTGACCGGTTTTTCAATGTCACATATGCCATTTTGGCAGTCATCGTTTGGTTGGCTTTAAGCCGTTGGACCGTGGTTTTCATCATGGCCTCTTGGTTTTTCCTGCCCTTCATCATCTTGGCCTTTGGGACAGCCAAAGACAGCCCGCTGGCACGTCTTACGTCCTGGGATTTTTCTTATGGCATTTATATCTATGCGTTCCCCATCCAGCAAACTATCGTTTATTTGTTCCCCAAAATAGATCTTTTCTCCTATTTGGTCAGCACAATGGCAATCACAGTCGGTTTGGCAGCCTTATCTTGGCATTTTGTTGAGCGGCCTGCACTCAAGCTCAAGCCCTTTCGCGGATAATTCAAGAAATTAAAATCCACGCGGCCAATGCAAGAGACAACAACCAGCCCCGCTCCTGTCCTTACACTGTCAATCGTCACCTACAACTCAGCAAAATGGCTGCCGGCCTTTTTTGCCAGTTTGTTGCAGCAAGATTTGCCTTGTGACCAAATTGACTTGTGTGTGCTCGACAACGGGTCGACTGACGGCACTTTCGCCGCATTGCAAGCGCAGCTCAACACAGCGGGCCACGCCTCAGGGCACCGATTTGCCAGCGTGCAATTGAACCAAGGCCCCAACATTGGTTTTGGCGCAGGTCACAACCACAACCTGGCATTAACCAAGACGCCCTTTTTCTGGGTCACCAATGTTGACTTAGAGTTTGAGCCCAACACCCTCACCACCTTGCTGCGCACAGCGCAACTAGACGCGGCACAAAGCTCTGGCAAAGCTGGCGCCAAAGTGGCCGCTTGGGAATGCCGGCAAAAGCCTTACGAGCACCCCAAAGACTATCACCCTGTCACATGCCAGACCTCTTGGTGCTCCAGTGCCTGCGTGTTGTTCAAGACAGAAGCCATCCAAGCCGTTAAAGGCTACGAGCCTTTGTTGTTCATGTATGGCGAAG
>JBEDKQ010000018.1:0-28040 GCA_041172085.1 Pseudomonadota bacterium
GTTTTAGCCATGAGAGTTCTCCTGAAGAAATAAAAAAAACGACTTCAAAAATTAAGAAGCCAAGTCAAAAACCAAGACCTCGGCATCCTTGCCGTGCGTTAGTTCAAGATTCGATTCAGCTTGAATCAGGGCGGCGTCGCCCCCCTTCAAAGCTTGTCCATTCACTTGCAGTTCGCCGCGAATGAGGTGCACATAGGCTTTGCGTGCAGGGTTCAAGGGCAAGGATGCTTGCTCTGAGCCATCCAACAAACCCGCATACAAAGTGGCATCGGCAGAAATCTGCACCGCATCACCTTCGCCTTGGGGCGATGCCACTACTTTCAAGGCGCCGCGTTTGGTGGCCGCGGGCACCGTCTTTTGCTCATAACTGGGTGCAATGCCCATCACATTGGGTTCAATCCAAATTTGAAAGAAATGGGTGCTCTGCCCTTCGGCATGGTTGAACTCGCTGTGCATCACGCCTCGGCCGGCGCTCATTCGCTGGATATCCCCAGGCGGAATGCCTTTGACATTGCCCATGCTGTCTTTGTGCGCCAAATTACCCGACAACACATAGCTGATGATTTCCATGTCTTTGTGGCCATGGGTACCAAAGCCAGTGCCTGGCGCAATACGGTCTTCGTTGATGACGCGTAAATTGCCCCAGCCCATGAAGGCGGGATCGTAATAGCCTGCAAATGAAAAACTGTGAAATGACTTCAACCAACCATGGTCGGCATAGCCACGTTCTGCGGAACGGCGAATTTGGATCATTGAGTGCCTTTTGCTTTTTTTCCAGAATGGGTTAACTTTACATTGCAATACTTTCATCAAAAAACACATAATTTGTAGTTATCATTCAATTTATTTGAATTTACAAATGTCCATTCCCTCCCGCGACCTCCTCACGCCCGACGCACTCAGCATGCTGCTGGCCATCGAGGAAACGGGCAGTTTTGCAGCTGCCGCCAGGCAGCGCGGCTTGGTCCCCAGCGCCCTGACTTACCGTGTCAGGCAAATTGAAGACGCCCTGGACGTTTTGCTGTTTGACCGCAGCAGCCGACAAGCCAAACCCACCGAGGCAGGCAAAGAGTTGCTCAGAGAAGCACAGCGCTTGCTTCAAGACGTGGATGCCTTGGCCAACAGGGTCAAGCGGGTGGCAACGGGCTGGGAGTCGGTATTGACGGTGGCTGTTGACAGCATCATTTCACGTTCAGTGGTCATGGGCTTAAGCCAAGACTTCTTAGCGCTGAACCCGCCTACGCGCTTGCGCATTCGCTACGAAACCTTGTCAGGCACTTTGGCCGCCCTCAAGTCAGGACAAGCCGATTTGGCCATAGGTGTGTTCATCACACCTGCCAGCCATGCGGAACTTCTGCACGAAAGTTTGGGACAGGTCAGCTTTGTTTATGCCGTCGCTCCCCACCACCCTTTGGCCAATGCCTCAGAACCCTTGAGTGACATCGTCTTGCAACAACATCGCGCAGTGGCCGTGGCCGACTCGGTGCCCCGCGGCGAAGGGGTCACCATCGGTCTTTTAGGTGGACAAGATGTGTTCACCGTCCCCGATATGCAAAGCAAATTAGAGGCTCAACTGCGCGGACTGGGTGGCGGATTTTTGCCTGAGAGCTTGGCCAAGCCCTACCTTGACAGTGGTCGGTTGGTGGCCAAAAAAGTAAGTCGGGTCCAGCGAATCAGCCATGTCGAATATGCCTGGCGCAACCCACAAGGTAAAAGCCTGGGCCATGCCTTAAGTTGGTGGCTGTCGCAGTTGCATCAAGCCAGAACCAAACAAGCATTGCTCCAACCCCACCATCGCGTGTAGAGTAGCCCCATGACAAAAACAAAACCCCAGACAAAACCGGTTCAAAATTTCGCCATCATCGGTGCTGGCATGGCAGGCATCACTTGTGCGCGCACTTTGATGCAAGCGGGACATCGCGTCACGGTCTTTGAAAAAAGCAAAGGCACCAGCGGCAGAATGTCCACCCGTACTTCTGCCTTTGGCACCTTTGATCACGGCGCGCAATATTTCACCGTGAGAGACCCGCGTTTTGCGCAGGCATTGGCCACCACACCCAACCTTTGCAAGCCTTGGAGCGCCAATGCGGTTCGCGTCTTAGACGCCATGGGCCGAGTGGTAGAAGCCGCTCG
Source organism: Pseudomonadota bacterium (assembly GCA_041172085.1). GTDB lineage: Bacteria > Pseudomonadota > Gammaproteobacteria > Burkholderiales > Burkholderiaceae_C > Limnohabitans_A. The sequence goes on from JBEDKQ010000018.1 coordinate 2,134, forward strand.
CAACACCCAAGACAAACATTGGGTGGCAACACCTGGCATGAACGCCTTGGTCAAAGCATGGGCACAGCCCTTGGTACAAACAGATGCCATTCACTTTGAATCTCGCGTTTTCAAAATCGAACGCGACACCTTGCACCCTGAGCTATGGCAATTGCACAGCGAAGAACCCGAAGGCGCGCAGTCTGTGTTCAGTGGTTTTGACCAAGTCTTGTTGGCCATTCCTTCCAACCAAACCATCGATTTGCTGCGTGCTTCCAACATCCAATTGGAAAATGCAGCGGCCATGAACAAAGTGCAAGTAGCGCCCTGCTGGACCCTCATGGTGGCTTTTCCCAATGCTGTTCAACCCGGGCTGATCACACTGGGCCCGCAATGGAATGCGGCGCGCAGCGTGCATCACCGTGTGGCTTGGTTGGCACGCGAATCTTCCAAACCTGGACGCGATCAGGTAGAACGCTGGACCGTACAAGCCAGCGCTGCATGGTCTCAAGAACACTTGGAAGATGCACCTGAACGCGTTCAAGCCAAATTGCTCAAAGCTTTCTCCGAGATCACTGGCATTCGTGCCACGCCGGCGCACGCCGAAATGCATCGCTGGCGTTTTGCCAAAACGCTGCAACCTTTGGGCGTCACTCACCTGCTTAGTTCAAAGCAAGGCATTGGTGTCTGCGGCGATTGGTGCATTGGCCACCGTGTGGAAGATGCGTTCGTTTCCGGGTTGGAATTGGCACTCGCTGCAATTTGAGATTGAATGTTTCGCGGCAGATTCGCGCCATCGCCCACCGGGCAATTGCATGCGGGCTCGCTGGTCGCGGCATTGGCCAGTTACCTCGATGCGCGTGCGCACAAGGGCGAGTGGCTGCTGCGCATAGAAGATGTCGATGGCCCGCGTTGTATATTGGGGGCCGACAAAGTCATTCTGAAGCAATTGCAACAGTGTGGTCTTCAGTGGGATGGCGAAGTAGCATACCAATCGCAAAGATTTGCGCTGTACCACGCAGCCCTTGAGGGCTTGATTTCGCAAGGCGTGGTCTATCCATGTGCTTGTACCCGAAAAGAAATTGAAGAAGGCCAGGCACTGCTTGGCTTAGATTTAACGCGTCACAAAGCAGCCATTTATCCTGGCACCTGTCGCAATGGATTAAGGGGCAAAGAGGCGCGCGCTTGGCGCTTCAACGTGCAGCAATGGTGCGCTGCGGTAGTCCTGTGGTGCGCTGGGCAGATCGGCGTTTGGGTCCACAAGTGCAAAACGTCTTAGAAGAAGTGGGTGATTTTGTACTCAAGCGCGCCGATGGTTTGTGGGCCTACCAACTGGCTGTCGTAGTGGACGATGCCGCACAAGGCATCAGCCATGTGGTGCGTGGCCAAGACCTGGTTGACAACACTGCCAGACAATACTTACTCCAAGAGGCCTTGGGTCTGCCACATCCACTGTATTTGCACACGCCATTGGTGTTGGGCGCTAATGGCGAAAAACTCTCAAAGCAGAACGGTGCCAAGGCACTGGACCTGAGCAGCGAAGCGGCAGTTTGTCAGGCCATGAAAACTGCCGCGTCGGCGTTAGAACTTGACACCTCGGATCACAACTTGAATGACTTGAAAAAACTACCCGTCGCACTTGACGCTTGGACCAAAGAATGGGCCCGCCGCGAACCCATTAAAATCGACGCATGACTTCAGACTCCCCTCATCAAGCGCCAGCCAATGTGGCGTTTCCCAAAAATATCAAAAGCTACGTCAAGCGTGCTGGCCGCACCACCACCGGTCAAGCCAAAGCGTTTGAGGTTTGGGGTCCACAGTATTTGTTGCAGTACACCCCCGAGCCTTTGAATGTGGCCAAAGCCTTTGCCTTCGATGGCCAAGAGGCAACACCGGCTCCTGTTATTTTAGAAATTGGTTTTGGAATGGGCGAAGCAACCGCCCACATTGCCAAAGTGCGACCCAACGATTACTTCTTGTGCTGCGAAGTGCATGAGCCCGGAGTTGGCGCATTGCTGAAACGAATTGGCGAACAAGACATCCACAACATCCGCATCTTGCAACACGATGCCGTCGAAGTCATCGACAACATGTTGCCCATGGCGTCCATTGACGGTGTGCACATTTTCTTTCCAGACCCTTGGCATAAATCCAGGCACAACAAACGACGCCTTATCCAAGCCACTTTGATTGCCAAATTGGCTGCGCGTTTAAAACCTGGTGCCTACATTCATTGCGCCACGGATTGGGAACCCTACGCGGTTCAAATTTTGGAAGTCCTCAGTGCCGAACCCTTGCTACAGAACACAAGCGATGCAAGCAACGGTGGTTATGCACAAAAGCCCTACTACCGCCCCCTGACCAAGTTTGAAAATCGGGGCTTGAAGCTGGGGCATGGTGTGTGGGATGTCGTCTTCAAGCGCGTCTAAGCCGCTGCTGATCAATGGCGTTAGCCCCAGCAAAGTGGGCGTTCCGGCCAACACCCAACGATCAGCCCTTGAGTTTTTGTGCCAACGATTCCCCGCCATTCAGCGGGACGTTTGGCTTCAACGATTCAATGCTGGCTGGGTCTTAAATTCAAACGGACAAAGCATTCCACCTAACCATGATTTACGGGGTGCGACCCATTTGCTTTACTTTAGGCACATAGAGGATGAACCTCAACTTCCCTTCCAAGCACAGCTTGTTTTTCAAGACGCGTACTTGGTGGTGGCCGACAAACCACACTTCATGCCCGTCACACCCGGCGGCAAATATGTGCAGCAAAGTTTGTTGGTGCAATTAAAGCAGCAATTGAATTTACCGGAACTCTCACCCATTCATCGCATTGACCGAGAGACCGCTGGATTGGTGCTGTTCAGTGTGCGCGCGCAAGATCGCAATGCTTACCAAGAACTGTTTAGATGGCGACAAGTGACAAAGACCTACGAAGCCATAGCAGGTGTGCCCGAGTCGTCAGCTCTCAAGCCATTATTTCCATTGACGCACAAAAGTAGGATGGTGGAAGACGTCCAGTTTTTCAGAATGCGCGAATTGACTGCCAGCGAATGTCGTCCGCATGACTCTGACAACAGTGAAACTTGGATTGACTGTCTCGAGCAAGTACAGACCACACGCTTGACCATGCCATCCGCTAACACGGCCCCCAAAGTATGGGCACGTTATGTATTAAAGCCACTGACTGGACAACGACATCAATTGCGTGTTCACATGAATGCCCTTGGCTTGCCGCTGCTAGGCGATCAGTTTTATCCTGTGGTGAAACGAACGGCAGATGAACCAGATGATTTCAGTTCACCCTTGCAACTGTTGGCTAAGACAGTGGCTTTCAAAGATCCACTCACAGGCGTTTCGAGAATCTTTGAAAGTCGGCAGCAACTGGTACTGCCCGAGTAAAAAAATTATCTTTGTCCGTCGTTGACGGACACCTTGTCTTTCGTCAATCCACCCAATCGTGAGTGCAGGCGACCGCCTGTACCCATCACCAACGCATACAAAATTTCATTGGGACGTGGCGCATCTTGAATACCAATCTCCATGCTGTTGTAGTGGCTTCGCACGTAGCAAGCGTGGATGTAATGAAGGGGCACCATCAAGCGATAGCCAGCGCTGGCCACTGCTTTGCTAGCCGGCACGATAGCCTTAGGTTCACCCAACACGGCGCGCATCGCCCACCCACCTGCCTCGTGCCAAACAGCGCCATGTTCCATCTCGCCATTCACACCCACAATGGCAGCTTTGCTGTAGACCTCCACATTTTCTTTGCCAAGGGTGTCAACCAGTTCCTGCGCCAACATTGTGCCGAGTGAGCGCAACTCTGCCATAAAAGGCATCAAATCGGGCTCGTATCGACCAGCATAGGGGTTTTCAATCACAGCACAGGACGCAGCCAATTTGAGGGGAACATCAACGACAGGACCACCCTCGTGAAATTGAGTTTCGACAATGAGGCTGCGCTTGCGAATTTTGATGAGAGACATGACGATCCTTTTGAAAATTATTGCTTTGGAATTTTGGCAATGTTAACCACTTGGGTCCACTTTTGCGTTTCGGATGCCACCATCGCTCGCATTTCCTCTGAAGTGCTGCCACGAACATCGCCACCCATTTCTTCCAATCTAGCTTTGACGTTGGGCAACTGAATGGCCTTCAGGGTTTCAGCATTCAATTTGTCAATGATGGGTTTGGGTGTGCCAGCCGGCGCCATCAGACCTGCCCATGATCGAACGTCATAACCAGGAACGCCCTGTTCAGCCACGGTTGGCACCTCTGGCATACCACTCCAACGCTGCGGACCAGTCGCCGCAATGGCTTTTAACTTACCGCCCTTGATGTTGGACAATACAGCGGTAGGGGGTGCAATGATGAACGGTACATCACCGGCCAGAAGCGAAGTGATGGACCCAGCATCGCCGCGGTAGGGAATGTGCAGCAGGTCGACTTTGGCCATGCTGGCCAGCAGTTCACCGGCCAAATGATGCGTCGAGCCAATGCCAGCTGTGCCGTAGGCAATTTTTCCAGGGTTGGCTTTGGCTTGTTTGAGCAATTCAGCGAAATCGTTGATTTTGCTGTTGGCATTCACCACAACCAAAAATGGAAAGTACGTGATGGTGCTGATCATCTCAAAATCCTGCACCGTTTTGTAGTTCAGGTTGTTGTAGATGGCGCCGGCTACCGCATGGCCACCCGTGGCCAACAGCAAGGTGTAGCCATCGGGTTTTGACTTGGCCACCGTAGTGGCGGCAATGGTGCCACCCGCGCCAGCTTGGGCATCGACCACCACAGCTTGTCCCATTGTCTTGGCCATTTCAGTGCCTACTGCACGGGCAATGGCATCGGCATTACCGCCTGGGGCAAAGCCTTGCAAAATTTTGATGGTGCGGTCAGGGTATGTTTGTGCTGAAGCAGCAGTCACTATGAACATACCCATAGATACGCACAAGGACTTCAGAACCATTGATGTGAAAATTTTTTTCATGTTGTCTCCATTGGTGTTTAAACAAGGATCCTTCTTATTGAGGATTCAGGATAATTTTTCCCAGTGTGGCGCCACTGTCTAAAACGATGTGCGCTTGGACCACTTCATTGAATGCCATCAACGTTGCAGTGGGGGCTTTAACTTTCTGCGCGGCCATCAAATCAATGGCTTGATTCATCAAGGCGCGTCGACTGGTCACGTTTTCGTCAAACGTATGCATTGAGAAGCAACGGACCCCCAAACTTTTACTCAGCAATTCACGCATCAAACCAAACACATCAGTGTCTGGTTTGCCGGTGATGATGTTGTAAGAAACAGCCAGCCCCATGGGACTCAGACTTCGCATGCTGGCAGTCAAGTAAGCACCGCCCAGATGGTCATAAACCAAATTCACACCGCGACCTTGCGTGGCTTGCATGACCTGTACCGTGAGCGTCTCTGGTACCGAGTCCAACACCACATCAAAGCCATTTGCCAGTGCAAAAAGACGTTTGTCTTCCGACCGGGCTGTGCCAATGGTTTGGAAACCATGCAGTTTTGCCAGCTGCGACAGCATTGTGGCGACGCCGCCAGCAGCGCCTGTGATCAACACAGCACGCTGCTCGTTGCTGGGCATTAGACATGCAGCCTGCATCAGTGCCAACGCCAACTGCAAGTTGGGCAAACTGACGGCATCTTGATCAGAAATACTTTCCGGCAAGGGGTAAGGGGCACTTTGAGGCACCACAATCGATTGCGCATAACAACCACCCCGTTGCGCCAAGTCTCGAGAGCTGACCAACACCCGCTGCCCTATGGACAAGGCACTGACACCCTCTCCCACTGCATCCACCACACCCGACATTTCTGCACCGGGTGTTGCTGGCAATGGCGGCATCCATTTGTAGGTGCCTTGGCGAATGAGGACGTCTGGCCTACCAACGCCAATGGCATGCGCTTTCACTCTCACCTCGCCGGCTTGCGGCATTGGCTCGGGCGCATGCTCGATGTGCAAGGCTTCAGGCCCGCCGGGTTGGTGAACGCGCACAATTTGCATTTGGATCAGGCCTGTGCCGCGATTTGGTTGACTAAGGTACCAATGTGTTCAATTTCAACTTCGCACACGTCTCCAGGCTTCATGAACTTAGGCGGCTTGCGGCTCCAGCCCACACCAGCTGGTGTACCGGTGGCAATGACATCACCAGGCATGAGGGTGAAGATGGTGGAGGCGTAGCTGATCAACTTGGCGATCGGGAAAATCATGTGACCGGTGTGGCTAGACTGCTCCACAACACCATTCAAACGCGTGACCAATTTCAACTCTTGATTCGGCTTAATTTCGTCGGCAGTGACCATCCAGGGACCAAATCCACCAGTTGATTCAAAGTTTTTGCCCGATGCAATTTGCTTGGCATGGAATTGCCATTCGCGAATGCTGCCGTCGTTGTAGCAAGAATAGCCTGCGACGTGGTCAAACGCATCTTCTTCTTTGATGAAACGGCCAGGCTTGCCAATGATGACGGCCAACTCGCCTTCCCAATCCAAACTGCCCGACACGTTGGGGCAAATGATGGGTTGGTTGTGAGCCACTTGTGAACGCCACACACGCAAGAAAATAGGTGGCTCTTCAGACAACTCGCGGTGCATACCCGCTGCCAAAACCTCTTGGTGATGGTCCATGTAATTGCGCACCGCACATACAATTTTTTCGGGTTCAGGGATCACTGGCAAAAAGGTAATTTGACTCAATTTAGCCGAAGGTGTTTTACCGACAACATGGTCTTTGGCTTTTAAGTAATCACCAGAGCCAATGTAAGCCGCCAAGTTGGCATGTTGAGGCATTTCCTTGCCCAGATCGATGACATCGTCTTGTCCTACTACAGCACCCCAAGTGGGGCCATTTGCGCCAATGAATGATAGTAATTTCATGTTGTTTCTCTTGTTGAATAAATGGGGTTAATTGAAAGTGGCGGCTTGCCAGTCTTCGATCAGCTTGAAAGTCGGATCTTGTCTGCAAATGGCTTCGGTTTCGCGCAGCAGTGTGGCGTCGTCCTTGGTCAAGTCCAAGGGATCGCCGTGCGGCTGAGTGATGTAGAAAGGCATGTCAATGTAAATTTCGACAGTGTTGCCCTCTGGGTCGGCAAAGTAGACCGACAAGGCATTGCCATGGTTCAAAGGCAAAATTCTGCTTGCACCCAGCTCTTCAGCAGCCTTTTTCAGATCGCGCAAATGCTGAATAGAAGGCACCGCAAATGACAACTGCATCACCGTGCTGAAAGTGGCTTCTGCAGGTCTACCACCTGCAATGACCAATTGGTGATGTTGGTCAGGACTAGCACTTAAAAACACCAAGGGCGCTTTGAATGTTTTACCAACACCACGATCGGTTTCGACCAGTCCAAAGACTGTCTTGTAAAAATGGACCATCTTGTCCACATCGGTGACATAAATGCCAAAGTGCGATGGCGTTGGGCGGGTGACTTTCAACATACTTCTCTCCAAATATCAATTCGAATCTTGCTGCCAATGCCTCAAAGCTTTGAGGGCATTTTTTTGGGTACTCAAGACGTGCTCTTGATGCAATTGCTGAGCAGTTGCAATGTCGCGCCTCAAAACCGCTCGCATCAAGACTTTGTGCTCTTCGCTTTTGCGTTTAATCACGGTGCGATATCTGGCAGAAATGTGTCGATACCTTTCGGCTTGGTCAAACAAGCTACTGCTGGTCAACACCATGCGCTGTGACGGACATGCACTCATCATGGCGTGATGGAAGCTTCTATGTAGCGCACTCCACTCTGGATCAAGAACAACAGGACCTTCAGGCAATCTGCTTTCAATTTTTTCTAGCAAATGAAAACTTGCAATAACACGAGCTTCCCAAGCATCGTCGCCACACTTCATGGCCTGCTCTAAAGTGGGCAGATCGATCAGAACGCGCATGTTGGTGATGTCTTGCAGATCTTCAGCAGAAACTGCAGCGACTCGAAATCCTTTGCGCTCGTCAGCTCTTACCAAACCTTCTTCAGTCAACCTGTTGAGAGCCTCTCGAATGGGGCTAGATGACAAGCCATAAGCCTGTTGCAAATGCTCAACCTTGAGCTTGGCGCCAGGCATGAAGGCCAATGACAAAACATCTTGCCGCAATGCGCTGAGGGCAATTTCGTTGGCAGTGGGATTTTGACTTTTATCCATAAATTTAATTTTATGCACAAAATCAAGAGGCCCTTCCTAAGGATTACCCTTGCACCCAGTCGACATCTCCATGTTTTAACCAAGAAAAAAGCCCCCTCGGGGCTTTTCAAATAAATGCACTCATGTCACGTCCTCCATGCAGAAAGCGAATGATGAAAACTTCAAATTCATCTGATTAAAAAAAAGATCAAGTAATTTCCATGGGCACAAGAACGCAATGTTTTTGAAAATTCAGGTCGTTGCCTATAACCTTCAAGATTTCGACGAATGATTTCGCAATGCGCACGTAGCTCAGCGATAAATTCAAACGCACGAGAGGGGTTATCTCGCGCAATGTAGTCACCAATTTCTTCCAAATCTTGAGCGGCTAAAGGTGTGATGCTTAAAAGCATCAATGACTTTTTGATTTGGCTTGCTTAGCGTATTTACTTTTCAACCGATCAAAAACAGGGGCTGCATTCTGAGCTGGGCCACTGGCCTTACCAGCCTCCAACTCAGCCTTCAGCGCTTGAAGCTGCATGTCTTTCTGCCGTTCTGTATCTTCAAGCAAACGCAAACCTGCCCGCACAACTTCACTGACATTGTTGTAGCGACCACTTTCCACTAGATCTCGTATGAAGGATTCAAAATGAGGACTAAGGGCGACACTGGTTGGCATTTGGCATCCTAACTATTATTAACAGTTATTATTTTTGAATCACCCAAGTAAGTCAAGTGAATGCATACGAGCTTAAACATTCACAAAACAAAGACTCTGCCATTCACTTGCAATTGCCCAAGAAAAAAGCCCCATGCGGGGCTTTGTTCAAATTCAAATGTCTGACGACTAAATCGTCACGCCATTTGAAGCATTACAAACGCTCGGTCACCCAAGCTTGGACACTGGCCAAAGCGGCGTTGAGGTTCGTCGCGTCCGTACCTCCTGCCATGGCCATGTCGGGCTTACCGCCACCCTTGCCACCTACTTGCTGAGCCACAAAGTTCACCAACTCACCGGCTTTCACTTTGCCCGTGGTGTCAGCGGTCACACCCGCGGCCAATTGAACCTTGTCACCGTCCACCGCAGCCAACACAATGGCAGCGGTTTTCAGTTTGTCTTTTAACTTGTCCAAGGTTTCGCGCAATGTTTTGGCATCAGCGCCTGGCAGCACAGCCGCTAGGACTTTGACGCCTTTTACATCGGCTGCTTGCGTCATGAGCTCATCACCTTGTGACGAAGCCAACTTGCCTTTGAGCGCCGCCATTTCTTTTTCCAAGGATTTCACTTGGTCCAAGACTTGGGCGATTCGGCTGTTCAATTCAGAAGGCGATGCTTTCAAGCTGCCTGCGGCCTTGGAAACAGTTGCTTCCAAAGACTGCAAGTAGGCCAAAGCATTACCGCCCGTGACAGCTTCAATGCGTCGAACACCAGCGGCCACGCCACTCTCAGCCACCACTTTGAACAAACCAATGTCGCCAGTGCGATGCACGTGAACGCCACCGCACAACTCGCGGCTAGAGCCAATGTCGAGCACGCGCACGGTTTCGCCGTACTTCTCGCCAAACAACATCATGGCGCCGGTTTTCTGTGCCGATTCAATGTCCATCACGCGCGCTTGTGTGGCAGGGTTGGCCCAAATTTCTTGGTTCACTTTGGCTTCAATGGCCAAAATTTGATCATCGGTGATGGGGGCGTTGTGTGCAAAGTCAAAACGGGTGCGCTCGGCATTCACCAAGGAACCTTTTTGTTGCACATGATCGCCCAACACTTCGCGCAAAGCTTTGTGCATCAAGTGGGTGGCCGAGTGATTGCGCACAGTAGCTGCTCGCATTTCAGTGTTGACCTGTGCCTGCACAGCATCTCCAACCTTCAGGCTGCCTTGTGTCAAAACACCATGGTGACCAAACACATCCGCCTTAATTTTGAGCGTGTCTTCCACTTCAAATTGAGCGCCAGCTGTTTGCAACAAACCTTGATCGCCCACTTGGCCACCCGACTCTGCGTAGAAGGGGGTGGTGTCAAGCACCACCACGCCGTTTTGACCCGCTTTGAGTTCTGTTGCAGGTGTGCCATCGGCATACAAAGCCAAGACTTTGGCGGTGGCCTGCAGTTCGTCGTAACCGACAAAGGTGTTGCCTGCGCCTGTGTACTCCAACGCACGGTCCATTTTGAATTTACCGGCCGCACGGGCTTGGGCTTTCTGGCGTTCCATGGCAGCGGCAAAGCCAGCTTCGTCGACGCTCAAGTTACGCTCGCGGCAAACGTCGGCAGACAAGTCCAATGGGAAGCCGTAGGTATCGTGCAATTTGAAAGCCACTTCGCCAGGCAACACTTTAACGCCACCCTCGAGGGCTGAATCCAAAATTTGCATGCCCACTTCGAGCGTTTCAAAGAAGCGTTCTTCTTCAGCCTTCAAGATGTCGGTGATGCGTTTCTCTTGTGACGCCAAGCTGGGGTAAGCGGCGCCCATCAATTTGACAAGGTCAGGCACCAGTTTGTGGAAGAACGGCGTTTTCTGACCCAACTTGTAACCGTGGCGAATAGCGCGGCGAACAATGCGGCGCTGAACATAACCGCGGCCTTCGTTGCTTGGCACTACACCATCGCTGACCAAGAATGCAGTTGCACGAATGTGATCTGCAATCACGCGCAATGATTTATTTTCCAAATCAGTGCAGCCGGTTTCACGCGCAGCCGCTTTGATCAGTGAATCGAAAATGTCGATTTCGTAGTTGCTGTGCACGTGCTGAAGGATGGCGGCCAAACGCTCCAGGCCCATGCCCGTGTCAACGCAAGGTGCAGGCAAGTTCTTCACGCTGCCGTCGGGCTGCATGTCAAATTGCATAAACACGTTGTTCCAAATTTCGATGTAACGGTCGCCGTCTTGCTCTGGGCTGCCAGGCGGGCCGCCTGCAATTTCAGGGCCGTGGTCATAGAAGATTTCGGAGCATGGACCGCATGGACCTGTGTCGGCCATCATCCAGAAATTGTCGGACATGTACCGACCGCCCTTGTTGTCACCAATGCGCACCACACGCTCCGGTGGCAGCCCAATTTCTTGGGTCCAGATGTCGTAGGCTTCGTCGTCTTCAATGTAGACGGTGGCCCACAATTTGTCGGCAGGCAATTTGTAAACTTGTGTGAGCAATTCCCAGGCCCATTTCAAACTGTCGCGCTTGAAGTAGTCGCCAAAACTCCAGTTGCCCAACATTTCAAAAAAGGTGTGGTGACGTGCGGTGTAACCCACGTTTTCCAAATCGTTGTGCTTGCCACCTGCACGCAAGCAAGCTTGAACCGATGCTGCGCGCACATAACTGCGTTTGTCTGTGCCCAAGAACACATCTTTGAATTGCACCATGCCGGAGTTGGTGAACATCAGGGTGGGGTCGTTGCCGGGTACCAAGGGGCTAGACGCCACCACGGTGTGGCCTTTGGACGCAAAAAAGTCAAGGAAGGTTTTGCGAATGTCAGCAACAGAAATAACAGGTGTACTCATGGCAGGGTATCTTTATGGAAGCCTTACTTGGCCTAACTTTCCATTATAAGATTGCGAAAGTAGCGATTCGCGCCCAAACATCCCTAGGAGACCTCATGGACATGAAAACTTCCCCCTTGGCCCTGTTGAAGGACCCCACCCTCCTCAAAACCGACGCTTTGGTTAACGGTCAATGGGTCAAAGGCAACAGCCGTTTCGACGTGAATGACCCTGCCACAGGTGCCAAATTGGCGGATGTGGCCAATTTAGGCCCCAAAGACGCAGAGGCTGCCATAGCCGCGGCCAATGCCGCTTTGCCAGCTTGGCGTGGCAAAACCAGCAAAGAGCGCAGCATTTTGCTTCGCAAGTGGTACGACTTGTTAATGGCCAACGTCGAAGACTTAGGCCGCATCATGACCGCCGAACAAGGCAAGCCCTTTGCAGAAGCCAAGGGTGAGGTCATGTACGGTGCCAGCTTTGTCGAATGGTACGCAGAGGAAGCCAAACGCGTGAACGGCGAAACCTTGCCCCAATTCGACAACACCCGTCGACTGCTGGTGATCAAACAACCCATTGGCGTTTGTGCTGCCATCACGCCTTGGAATTTTCCATTGGCCATGATCACGCGTAAAGTGGCGCCCGCACTGGCTGCAGGGTGCACCGTGGTGATCAAACCCGCCGAACTCACCCCGCTCACCGCTTTGGCGGCTGGTGAATTGGCCATTCGTGCCGGCATCCCCGCTGGCGTGATCAACTTGCTTACCGCCGATTCAGACAACAGCATTGCAGCTGGCAAAGTTTTTTGTTCTAGCGATATTGTTCGTCACATCAGCTTTACAGGCAGCACCGAAGTCGGTCGCATCTTGATGGCACAGTCTGCGCCCACCGTCAAAAAACTCTCTCTTGAGTTGGGCGGCAACGCACCCTTCATCGTGTTTGACGACGCCGACATTGACAGCGCCGTCGAAGGCGCCATGGCAAGCAAGTACCGCAACGCGGGTCAAACATGTGTCTGCGCAAACCGCATTTATGTTCAAGAGTCTGTGTACGACACATTTGTGCAAAAGTTTGCAGCCAAAGTAAAAGCCTTGAAAGTAGGCAATGGTTTTGAAGAGGGCGTGGTCCAAGGCCCCCTGATTGAACCTGCCGCTTTAGAAAAAGTGACGCGTCACGTTGAAGATGCCAAAGCCAAAGGTGGTGTGGTGTTGGCAGGTGGCAAAGCTTTGAATGGTCAGTTCTTTGAACCCACCGTGATTGGCAATGCAACAGCAGACATGCTGTGCGCGCGCGAAGAAACCTTTGGTCCCTTTGCACCTGTCTTCAAATTCAAAACAGAGCAAGAAGCCATTGATGCAGCCAACAACACAGAGTTTGGATTGGCAAGCTACTTCTACAGCCGCGACGTAGGCAGAATCTTCCGCGTCAGCGAAGGCTTGGAGTACGGTATGGTCGGCATCAATGTGGGCATCATTGCCACAGAGCATGTGCCATTCGGCGGCGTTAAGCAATCAGGCTTGGGCCGTGAAGGTTCACACCATGGCATGGAAGAGTACCTCGAGATGAAGTACTTGTGCATGGGCGATATCTTGAAATAAGCGACAACAAACCTTCAGCCTGCATGAACGAAAAAGCCGCTTGTTAAAAGCGGCTTTTTCGTTGGCTTGATCTCGATTAGAAAATCAATTTAACGCCTGTTTTGCTTTGCAAAAGTTCTGGCGTGACACCCGGCGCCATCTCAACGACTTTCAAACCTTCAGGCACCACATCCATCACCGCTAAGTCGGTAATGATGCGATCGACCACACCGACACCCGTTAAAGGTAATGTGCATTGGGGCAAGATTTTCAAATCTTCCGTGCCGTCTTTTTTCTTGGCGACATGTTCCATCAAAATGATGACGCGCTTCACGCCTGCCACCAAGTCCATGGCGCCGCCCATGCCCTTGACCATCTTGCCTGGAATCATCCAGTTGGCCAAGTCTCCTTTTTCGCTGACCTGCATGGCGCCCAAAATTGACAAGTTGATCTTGCCGCCACGAATCATGGCGAAGCTGTCGTGGCTGCCAAAAATTGAGGTGCCTTTGATGGTGGTGACGGTTTGCTTACCCGCATTGATCAGGTCGGCATCAACTTCATCTTCTGTGGGAAATGGGCCAATGCCCAACATGCCGTTTTCTGACTGAAGCCACACTTCAATGTTGCTGGGCACATGGTTGGCCACCAAGGTGGGAATGCCAATGCCCAAGTTCACATAGAAACCGTCTTGCAATTCGTGGGCAGCACGCGCTGCCATTTGGTCTTGATTCCAGCTCATGCTTAGACTCCTGCTTTCTCTGTAACGGTACGTTTTTCAATGCGTTTTTCAGGATGCTTGTTAAGCACCAAACGGTGAACATAAATACCGGGCAAATGAATTTGATCAGGAATCATGTCGCCTGTTTCCACAATCTCTTCGACCTCCACAATGCACAACTTACCGGCCATGGCCACAGCGGGGTTGAAGTTGCGTGCAGTGAGGCGAAATTGCAAATTACCGGATTTATCGGCACGCCATGCTTTGACCAAAGACACATCGGGCACCAATGATCGCTCCATCACGTAGGTTTCGCCATCGAATTCGCGCAGCTCTTTGCCATCGGCCACCACGGTACCTACACCGGTTTTGGTAAAGAAAGCGGGTATGCCTGAGCCACCGGCTCGCAGCTTTTCAGCCAAGGTGCCTTGAGGGGTAAATTCCAACTCAAGTTCACCCGCCAAAAATTGACGCTCAAACTCTTTGTTTTCACCTACATAGGAAGAAATCATTTTTTTGATTTGTCGGGTTTCAAGCAGCTTGCCCAATCCGAAACCATCAACGCCTGCATTGTTGGAAATGGCTGTCAGATTTTTAACGCCTGAATCGCGCAATGCGTCGATCAAGGCTTCAGGAATACCGCAGAGGCCAAAGCCACCTACAGCCAACAACTGGCCATCTGCCACAACGCCTTTCAGCGCTTCGGCCGCAGAGGGGAAAATCTTGTTCACAGGGCGCTCCTAAGAGGGGAAAACTTAAAACCAATAGTGTAATAGGTGAATAGAATAAGAAAACTGACAAGGACCGCCATGAACACCGCCGCAACAGCCAAAACACCTCGCTACCCTGCCCCTGAACTCACAGAAGTACCTGAAGACATTCGCACCAAAATTCTGGAAATTCAGGAAAAGGCAGGTTTTGTGCCTCAAGTTTTCTTGGCTTTTGCTCGCCGGCCTGCGGAATGGCGTGCATTTTTTGCCTATCACGATGCCTTGATGGTGCCCGAGTCAGTTGGACGTACCAGCAACTTGACCAAGGGTGATCGTGAAATGATCGTCACTGCTACCAGTGCCGCCAACAACTGTTTGTATTGCGTGGTGGCCCATGGCGCCATTTTGCGCATTTATGAAAAAAAACCTTTGGTGGCCGATCAAGTGGCTGTGAACTACCGTAAGGCCGACATCTCAGCGCGTCAACGCGCCATGCTCGACTTTGCCATGAAAGTCTGTCTGAACAGCGACCAAATTGAAGATGCCGACTTTGCACCCTTGCATGCACATGGATTGGACGACGAGGACATTTGGGACATTGCAGCCATTACAGCCTTCTTTGGCCTGTCAAACCGCATGGCCAGTTTCAGTAGCATGATGCCCAACCCAGAGTTTTACCTGATGGGTCGTGTGCCCAAACAAAAATAAGCAAACTACGGCGTCACACGCGCCCGAATGTCATCGGGCAGACTCACGGCTTTTTGCAAAGGGAAATCCACCCAAATGGTGGTGGCACCACCTGCGGCATAAATCACGCCTGGCTGGTCAACCAACTCCAAAGTGCACCAACTCTCAAAGGTGGTGCGCGCAGGATCACTGACATACATTTTGGCCAGCACATTGCCTGGGTATTCCAGTTGTTTGTAAAAGTTGCAAAAGGCGTTCACGATCACTGGCCCCTGCCCTTGCGGATTGGGTTCGCAGCCAATCGATTGAAAATAATCAATGCGCACAGTCTCCAAGTAGCGAAAATAAACCGTGTTGTTCACATGCCCCATGGCATCCATGTCGCCCCACCGAATAGGGATGATCATTTCGTGAACTTTTTTCTTGAGCTCAGGTATTTCGAATTTCATGCGGACGGTCTCTGATCTGATGCAAATTGGGGGCAGAATATCCCTGCAACCCGCCAAGTAGATTCTGCCTGTTCCGCGCTTAAAATGAGTCTCCAGGCCGACAAATGGCCCCCAAATCCTCAACTTGATGCGAGTCTTTCAATGACACCCGAAGAGATTTTGAACACACACGGTCCCCGCGAATCGATGGAATACGACGTGGTCGTGGTGGGCGGCGGCCCTGCTGGTTTGTCCACGGCCATTCGCCTGAAACAATTGGCCCAAGAAAAAGGCAACGATGTTTCTGTGGTGGTATTGGAAAAAGGTTCCGAGCCTGGCGCACACATTTTGTCGGGCGCCATCATGGACCCCATTGCGCTGACAGAACTCTTTCCAAACTGGAAAGAAATGGGCGCGCCCTTGAATCAACCGGTCACAGAAGACATCTTCTTGATGACCACTGAAAACGGTGCCACGCGCGTCCCCAATTTCGCACTTCCCCCTTGCTTTCACAACGATGGCAACTACATCATCAGCCTCGGCAACTTGACGCGCTGGCTAGGCGAACAAGCCGAAGCCTTGGGCGTGGAAATTTTCCCCGGCTTTACAGCCGCTGAAGTTTTGTACAACGCCGACGGCTCCGTCAAAGGGGTGGCCACTGGCAACATGGGCATTGGCAAAGATGGCGAGCCCACCGATAGTTTCCAATTGGGCATGGAACTGCACGCCAAATACACCGTGTTCGCAGAAGGCGCGCGCGGCCACTTGGGCAAGCAAGTCATCTCTAAATACAAATTGGACGACGGCAAAGATCCACAAAGTTACGGCATCGGCATCAAAGAATTGTGGGAAATCGATCCTGCACGCCACAAAGCCGGTTTGGCGTTGCACAGCGCTGGCTGGCCCTTAGACGAAAACACCTACGGCGGCTCTTTCCTGTATCACATGGAAGACAACAAAGTGGTGGTCGGCTTTGTGGTGGGCTTGGATTACACCAACCCTTGGCTCAGCCCTTTTGAAGAATTCCAACGCTTCAAAACACACCCCAACATTCGTTGGTACTTTGAAGGCGACCAGGCCAAAGGCATTGCACCGGCCAAGCGTATTTCTTATGGTGCACGCGCCATTACGGCTGGGGGACTTTTGTCGCTGCCCAAAACCGTTTTCCCAGGCGGCGCTCTGGTCGGTTGCGATGCGGGTTACCTCAATGCCAGCCGCATCAAGGGCAGTCACGCCGCCATCAAAACAGGCATGTTGGCAGCCGAAGCTGCCTATGACGCATTGCAAGCAGGTCGCGCGCACGATGAACTCAGCGCTTACCCTGCAGCATTTGAGAACAGCTGGTTGCACACCGAGTTGAACAAGGCTCGCAACTTTAAGCAGTGGTTCAAAAAAGGTCGCACTGTTGGCACCCTCATGACAGGGGTTGAGCAGTTTGTGTTGCGCGGCCATGTGCCATGGACGATTCGCCGTGCTGCAGCCGACCATACTTACCTTAAGCCTGCGGCTGAGTGCCAACCCATTCAATATCCCAAGCCCGATGGCAAGCTGACCTTTGATCGTTTGTCGAGTGTGTTTATCAGCAACACCAACCACGAAGAAAACCAACCGGCCCACCTCACCTTGAAGGACGCCAGCGTGCCTGTGGGCATTAATTTGGCCAAGTTTGCGGGCCCAGAGGCGCGGTATTGTCCAGCAGGTGTTTACGAGTACGTTAAGAACGAAGACCAATCAGACCGCCTCCAAATCAATGCGCAAAACTGCGTGCATTGCAAAACCTGCGATATCAAAGATCCTACGCAAAACATTGTCTGGGTCACGCCAGAAGGCGGCGGTGGGCCTAACTACTCAGGCATGTAAAAAGTGCTGGCAGGTTCTAAAGACCTGTTTATAATTTCAACTGTCAGGAGAGCGCAGTCTTGTCAAAAGACTGCCACCGAAGGCGCAGGAAATGTCAAAATTTCTGAACGCTCAGGTACCCAGGACTGACAAACGCTGTCAACTTTATTTGTCAGCGCATCCTCACTGGAGAGAGAGGGCGGACCATCCGGTCGAACCCTCCACCGAAGGCGCAACCCGCAGTGGGTCTTTCACATGAAGGACGCAACCGGCGAATCGCTCAGGTAAAGCGGACAGCGAGGGCAACCCATGATTTCGGTCATGGCTTCACTTTGCCCTTGGAGATTTCAATTGTCCGCTGACACCGCTTTGCTCAATACACCCCTCAATGCTTTGCACATCGAACTTGGCGCCCGCATGGTGCCCTTTGCGGGTTACAGCATGCCTGTGCAATACCCCATGGGTTTGATGGCAGAGCACCATCACACACGCGCTGAAGCGGGTTTGTTTGATGTGTCGCACATGGGCCAATTGCGTTTGGTCGGGCCCGATGCCGCTGCAGCTTTTGAATCTTTGATGCCCGTTGATGTCATTGATTTACCCGTGGGCAAACAGCGTTACGGTTTGCTGCTCACAGATGAAGGTACCATCATTGACGACTTGATGTTTGTGAATCGCGGTACAGATATTTTCGTGATCGTGAACGGCGCATGCAAAGCGAACGACATTGCACACATTCAAGCGCGCATTGGTTCGCGTTGCCAAATCATCCCCATGCCAGAGCGTGCGCTCTTGGCATTGCAAGGCCCCAAAGCGGTTGAGGCCTTGTCACGCATGGTGCTTGGCGTTGAAAAATTGGTATTCATGACAGGCGCTTCCTTTGAGTGGCAAGGTGCGGATCTGTTCATTACACGCTCTGGCTACACTGGCGAGGATGGTTTTGAAATTTCTGTAGACAACGCACATGTAGACGCATTGGCGCGGGCCTTGTTGTCGCAAGCAGAAGTTAAACCCATCGGCTTAGGCGCTCGCAATTCATTGCGCCTAGAAGCGGGTCTGTGTTTGTACGGTAACGACATCGACACCACCACCACCCCCATCGAAGCTGGCCTCAACTGGGCCATTCAAAAAGTTCGCCGAACTGGCGGTGCACGCGCCGGTGGATTTCCTGGCGCCAAGATTGTCTTGGGCCAATTGGATGGCACACATGCTCTTCAGCGCAAACGTGTAGGTCTCATTGCGCAAGAACGTGTACCGGTTCGTGAACATGTGGAACTGCAAAGCGTGCAAGGCATCAAGATTGGTGAAGTGTCTAGCGGCTTACTAGGGCCTACGGCCAACGTGCCTGTGGCCATGGGCTATGTCGACTCGGCCAACACAGCAGTTGGTACAGTTGTCAACGCCATGGTGCGCGGCAAAGCAGTGCCCATGACTGTCAGTGCCATGCCGTTTGTGCCCAATCGTTATTACCGCGGCTAACGATCGCCCAATCATTGTGGTCTGGCCCCGATAATTAATTGTGATCTGACCCCAATTAACCTGACCCCAATTAACCAACCCCATTTAACAGGAGAGAAAAATGAGTTTGAAGTACACCGAAGAGCATGAGTGGATCAAGGTAGAAGGTGATGTGGCCACTGTGGGCATTACGCACCATGCGCAAGATGCGTTGGGCGATGTGGTGTTTGTGGAATTACCCGAAGTAGGTAGCAGTTTTGAGCAAAAAGCTGTGGCGGGTGTGGTGGAGTCAGTCAAGGCTGCTGCCGATGTTTACATGCCCATCAGCGGTGAAATTACAGAAGTCAATGAAGCCCTGCGTGGTGATCCTTCGTTGGCCAACACCGATCCACTGGGTGCGGGTTGGTTCTTCAAAGTGAAGCTGTCTGATGCATCGCAAGTGAATGCTTTGTTAGACGAAACAGCCTACACCGCGTTTGCTGCGTCGAATTGAATCAAATTTGAAATTTGATTCGAAATTTTGTTGTTTGTATTGATCGAACTTTGAGTTTGAAGGCCCCACCATGTTGATGTCATCTGCAGTCCCTTTAAGTCATCTCGAAAACGAGAGCGAATTCATTGCACGTCACATTGGCATCAGTGAAGCCGATGAACATCACATGTTGTCCGTGATTGGCGAGGCTTCACGACGCGCGCTCATTGACAGCATCGTGCCAGCGTCAATTGCACGCAGCCAGGCAATGAAGTTGCCAACACCCATCACAGAGGCCAAGGCTTTGGCGGAACTCAAAGCCATGGCTCAGCAAAATAAAATTCTGAAGAGTTTTATAGGTCAGGGCTATTACGGCAATCACACGCCAGGCGTCATTCTTCGTAACATTTTGGAAAACCCAGCTTGGTACACCGCCTACACGCCCTACCAAGCCGAAATCAGCCAAGGCCGTATGGAAGCCTTGGTCAATTTCCAAACCATGGTCTGTGATTTAACCGCCATGCCCATTGCCAACGCATCAATGTTGGACGAAGCCACCGCTGCGGCTGAAGCCATGACCTTGGCCAAGCGCTCGGTCAAATCAAAAAGCAACAACATCATTGTGGCCAGCGATTGCCATCCGCAAACCATTGAGGTGATTCAAACACGCGCAGCGCCCTTGGGCTTAAACGTGTTGGTGGGCTTTGCACCTGAATTGATGAAGCAACATGACTATTTCGCAGTCGTGGCCCAGTACCCTTCCACTGCGGGCATGGTTCACGATTTGAAAGACGCCATTGCACAGGCCCACACCGCGCAAGCCGCCTTTATCGTGGCCGCCGATTTGCTGGCCCTCACCTTGGTCACACCACCAGGTGAGTTGGATGCCGACATTGTGGTGGGCACCACCCAACGCTTTGGCATGCCCATGGGTGCCGGCGGTCCGCATGCGGCTTACCTTGCGTGCCGCGACGACTTCAAACGCTCGATGCCTGGCCGTTTGGTGGGCGTGAGTGTAGACGTCCACGGCAATCCCGCTTACCGCTTGGCTTTGCAAACGCGCGAACAACACATTCGCCGAGAAAAAGCCACTTCCAATATTTGCACAGCCCAAGTATTGCCTGCTGTAGTGGCCAGCATGTATGCCGTTTATCACGGCCCTGCGGGTTTGAAACGCATTGCACAAAGGGTGGCCAGTTTTACGGCCATCTTGGCAGAAGGCTTAGAACAACTGGGTTGCAAACTGGCCCACAAATCCGCCTTTGACACCCTCCAAGTGATCACAGGTTCACGCACCGAAGCAGTCATGCAAAAAGCCTTGCTCAAAGGCATGAACTTGCGCCAACTTTCTGCCGAAAGCATTGCCGTGTCTTTGGACGAAACCACTTCGCGTGACGATGTGGAAGCCCTTTGGTCCAGCTTTGCAGAAGGCGGCCAAGCACTGCCCGATTGGACGCCATTTGAAAAGGGTCGCGACAGCCTCATTCCCACGGGTCTGCAGCGCACCAGTGCGTTCCTCATGCACCCTGTCTTCAACCGCTACCATTCCGAAACCGGCATGCTGCGCTACATCCGTCAATTGAGCGACAAGGACTTGGCACTCGACCGCAGCATGATTCCGCTGGGCTCTTGCACCATGAAGCTCAATGCCACCAGCGAGATGATTCCCATCACATGGCCCGAGTTTGCCAATGTGCACCCCTTTGCACCGGCAGATCAACTCAAAGGTTATGCCCTGCTTGATCAACAACTGCGCGACTGGCTTTGTCAAGCGACTGGCTATGCAGGGATCAGCTTGCAACCCAATGCGGGCTCACAAGGTGAATACGCAGGTCTGTTGGTGATCAAAGCATTCCACGAGGCCAAGGGCCAAGGCCATCGCAACATCTGCCTCATTCCCTCTAGCGCACACGGCACCAACCCCGCCAGCGCTCAAATGGTAGGCATGCAAGTGGTGGTCACTGCCTGCGACGCACAAGGCAACGTTGACATGGACGACCTCAAAGCCAAGTGCGAGCAACACAGTGCCCACTTGGCTGCGGTCATGATCACTTACCCCAGCACGCACGGGGTGTTTGAAACGCAAGTCAAAGCGCTGTGTGAGTTGGTGCACCTGCACGGCGGCCGCGTGTATGTGGACGGCGCCAACATGAATGCGTTGGTAGGTGTTGCAGCCCCCGGCGAATTTGGCGGCGATGTGAGCCACCTCAATTTGCACAAAACTTTCTGCATTCCACACGGCGGTGGTGGTCCGGGCGTAGGTCCGGTTTGTGTGGTGGAAGATTTGGTGCCTTACCTGCCAGGTCACGCCACCGGCGGTTTGAAAGTCAACGGCGTGGGTGCAGTGTCTGCAGCGCCTTTGGGCAATGCGGCTGTGCTCCCCATCAGTTGGATGTATTGCCGCATGATGGGTGCTGAAGGTTTGAAACACGCCACCGAAGCAGCCATCTTGGCTGCCAACTACATCAGCCGCCGTTTGGCCGATCACTACCCAACGCTTTACGCCAGCGCAGGCGCCAATGGCAAAGCAGGTCATGTGGCGCACGAATGTATTTTGGATCTGCGCGGCTTGAAAGAAACCAGCGGTGTGATGGCCGAAGACGTGGCCAAGCGTTTGATGGACTATGGCTTCCACGCCCCCACACTTTCCTTCCCCGTGGCCAACACCCTGATGGTGGAACCCACAGAAAGCGAAACGCTGGAAGAGCTAGACCGTTTCATTGACGCCATGATTGCCATCCGAGAGGAAGTACGCCTCATTGAAAACGGCATATGGCCTCAAGACAACAACCCCCTCAAACATGCGCCGCACACAGCAGCCAGTTTGATGGCCGCCGAGTGGAACCGTCCTTATTCACGTGAAGTAGGTGCTGCACAAGCAGGACGTCCTTTGAGTAGCGTGAAGTACTGGCCGCAAGTGGGTCGAGTCGACAACGTCTACGGTGATCGCAACTTGTTCTGCAGCTGCGTACCCATGAGCGACTACGCGGCATGAACGCTTTAAGGGTTCAAAGGGTTGATTACCTCAACGCACAAGATGCACAAGCGCTGGTTTTTTTGCTAGACGCTTACGCGCAAGATCCCATGGGCGGCGGCGAGGCCCTCATGCCGGAAGCTGTTGCGCGTTTGTGCGCAGACTTGTCACGCATGGCCGGTGCTGCCAGTTTCATTGCTTGGTTAGACAACAAACCCATAGGCCTGATCAATTGCTTTCAAGGCTACTCCACCTTCAAAGCCAAGCCTTTGCTCAACGTGCATGACATTGCCGTCTTGGCAGGGCATCGTGGCCAGGGAGTGGGGCAAGCACTGCTCCAAGCTGCAGAAGCGCATGCTCGCTCGCTAGGCTGTTGCAAGCTCACACTTGAAGTACTGAGCGGCAATGTACCGGCCATGGCCAGCTACAAACGCTTTGGATTTGCACAATACGAACTCGATCCAGCCGCCGGACAAGCGCAATTCATGCAAAAGTGGCTGTAAAGTCACGGCTTGCATGAACCCTTCACCAAATTCAAAACCTTTGAGTGTCTTAAGCGTCATCCCCCCGATGACGCAGCTCAACACGCCTTACCCGTCCACAGCCTACCTGACGGGCTTTTTGCGTTCGCGCGGAGTAGCGGCTACGCAAGAAGATTTGGCCCTCAAGTTGGTCTTGAACTTGTTCACCCCGCAGGGTATGGCAGCGGTTCGAGCCAAAGCCCTGGCTTTGCCAGAAGCCGAGCGCAGTGCCAGCGTTAATTTTTTCTTAGATTTCTTCGAACGCTATGCCAATACCATCGCGCCAACCATTGCCTTTTTGCAAGGCAAGGACAGCACACTCAGCCACCGCATAGCGGGTCGTGGCTTTCTACCAGAAGGTCCACGGTTTGCGGCACTCGAGGCCTATGACGATGGTGAGTCAGCCGATCCTTTGGCATGGGCCTTTGGTGCCTTGGGCCAACAAGATCGTGCGCGCCATTTGGCCACTTTGTATTTGAACGATTTGGCCGATGTGCTGCGAGACGCTGTCGACAAGCGCTTCGAGTTTGTGCGCTACGGCGAATCACTCGCGGGCAGTCAAGCCACGTTTGAACCCTTGGCAGCAGCATTGACAGCACCTCTCACGCTGATGGACGAAATACTTCAAACCCTGACATTGAAAGCCGTTTCACAACACCAGCCCAGTTTGGTTTTACTGTCAGTGCCCTTTCCTGGTGCAGTCTATGCCGCCTTCAGAATAGCGCAGTGCATCAAGATGCACCACCCGCACATTCACATTGCCTTGGGCGGAGGCTTTGTCAACACCGAACTGCGAGAGCTCACGGAGCCCCGTGTATTTGATTACGTGGACTTTGTCACACTAGATTCTGGCGAACGTCCTTTGTTGGCCTTGCTAGAACATTTACAAGGCCAACGCGCCACAGCACGCTTGGTCCGAACCTTTGTGCGCAAGCCCGACACTGGCACAGTCCAATTGATGAATTGGTCAGAGCCCGACGTACCCTTTGAAGAAGTGGGCACGGCGACATGGGATGGCCTGCCCTTGAACGACTATTTGTCCTTGCTGGACATGCTCAACCCCATGCACCGCCTCTGGAGTGATGGCCGATGGAACAAGCTCACAGTAGCGCACGGTTGCTATTGGAAAAAATGCAGCTTTTGCGATGTCAGCCTTGATTACATCGCAAGGTACGAAACTGCCTCAGCGAAATTATTGGTTGATCGCATTGAACACATTGTGAAAGAAACAGGCCAAACTGGTTTTCACTTTGTCGACGAAGCGGCCCCCCCCAAAGCACTCAAAGCATTGGCTGAAGAACTGATTCGAAGGCAGGTTCACATTTCTTGGTGGGGCAACATCCGCTTCGAAAAAACCTTCACACCCGAGCTTGCAGAACTGCTTGCCGAGAGCGGCTGTATTGCCATGTCGGGGGGCCTGGAAGTCGCCTCTGACCGATTGCTGAAGCTCATGAAAAAAGGCGTATCGGTAGCGCAAGTTGCGCAAGTGACCAAAGGTTTCTCTGAAGCTGGCATCTTGGTGCATGCCTATCTGATGTATGGCTTCCCTACTCAGACTGTACAAGACACGGTTGATGCATTGGAGTACGTGCGCCAGCTGTTTGAAAACGGCTGCATTCAAAGCGGTTTTTTCCATCGCTTTGCGTGCACAGTGCACTCACCCGTTGGTTTGAATCCTGAAGACTACGGCATTGAACTGATCCCTTTACCACCCGTCAGTTTTGGCAAGAACGACATTGGTTTCATCGACCCCACTGGCGTCGATCACGATTTATTGGGTCTGGGCTTGAAGAAAGCCATTTACAACTTCATGCATGGCATTGGCTTGGAGGAGGATGTGCGCAGTTGGTTTCAGGATGCGCTCAAGGCTCATGCAGACGGCAAAAACGCGTCATTTAAAATTCCCAAAACGACTGTGTCACGCCACAAAATTGCACAGGCACTTCAAGGTTAAAGGGTGCTGCTATGACAAAAAAATTCATGATCTTTGTCATCGATGATTTGACAAACTCTGGCACCCCAGAAGAAATGGCGAGCATTGATTCGTTCAATGACCACTTGCGAGCGCAAGGCCATTGGCTATTTGCAGGGGGTTTGTCTGCGCCGTCACAGGGCAACGTGATCGATCACCGCAAAGATGCCAAGCTTGCCACAGGGCAGCCCCTTTTCAGCGCAAAAGAAAACTACAGTGGCTTTTGGTTAATTGAGGCCAAGGATCTTGAAACCGCAACGGCGCTTGCTTTCGCGGGCTCTAAAGCCTGCAATCGCCGCGTTGAACTGCGCCCACTTCTGTAAGACCCAAAGCTTGATTAAGACAAAGTCTAAAGGGTCGCCTGTTTAGGCCGTTGCCAACTGCATGAACTTTGACAGATCAAAAACTGAGTTGGGCGCCACTGGCATCAGTCCTTTGGGCAAGGGCTTGAAGTTAAATGGCAGGTTGTTGCTAACAGCAGCATGTCCTGTTGCAGGCGTATCGCTGATCAGATTGCGCAAAGAATAGGCTTTCAAAAAGTCCTTTTCAATTTGCATGTAGTGCTCACAAACCAAGTCGACAGCAAGCGCTTCCGGGCTTGGCCTTTTGGTATGCGAACTCGTTTCACCCGAATCGAAACAGCGCACCACATCCCATGCCGACAAATCTTCAACTTGCTTTTTCAAATGGTAGCCGCCCCCAGGGCCGCGGGTGGCCTGCAGTAATTCGTGTTGTTTCAACACTTTGACCAAGCTTTCTGTGTAGGAAACAGACAGCTCCAAAAACTGAGCAATGCTGGCTACCGTCACAGATTTGTGAGCAGGTGAGTTTGCAACGTGGGCGATGGCCAAAATACCTTGATAAGCGCGCTGGTTGAGCATAATAGGTTTGCCTAAGTGTTGAATAGCAATTAATTTAGCATATCTATTCAATTCAAGGTTAAAATCTTAGAAATAATTGATTTAATCTAC
>JBEDKQ010000019.1:0-28489 GCA_041172085.1 Pseudomonadota bacterium
TCACCAAATTAAATCTTTGATGCTTGCAGGCGCAGAACTGACTTATGGTTCTGATTGGCCTGCAGCAGCAGCAGATGCCAATCCTTGGGTTGGACTGGCAGGCATGATTTCTAGACGCAACCCCTTCGGACTGTTCCCTGGCTTTGTAGGTGAGGAACAGGCCATTAGCCTAGAAGAAGCCCTGCCTCTTTTCACAACGCAAGCCGCCCGATCAATGGGGCTTGAAAATGTGACAGGTCGTTTGAAAGCTGGCATGTCAGCAGACTTTATAAGACTAGCTAAACCGCTTCATGGCCAATCGCCAGAAGAAATTGCAAAGACAAAAGTTTTAGAAACTTATTTTGAAGGACGCTGTGTCTATGTTTCAAGCCCCCCTCCTAGCGTCTAAATTTCCGCATGACAGGTAACGCGTCTGAGTGCAAAATATGCGAAATTACTGGAAAAATTGATCTGTCTTTTCGCTGCCATAACAAGTCGAATCAACTCAGGTCAAAGCGTCCAGATTCTGGACACCCTTAACCAGTCCAGACCATCCCTACCGTCCAGAGTCTGGACGCTCTGATACCGGCCAGAGCAACTCAAGCGTTCAGAGCTGGACACTTCAGAAGAAATAGGCAAAATACCCAATTACACATTTTATTGCACATCAATTTTTTATGGTTTGTAACCCGCATCAAACAAACATAGTTTAAAGAAACTGTTTTCTGTTAATCCGTAGGTCCCTGGTTCGAGCCCAGGTTGAGGAGCCAAAATAAAAAGGTACATACTGGAGACATCGTTTACAGTTTGTACCGCCATCATCAAGCGCAATGCGAATGCCATCTCTACAGGTTAGGGTTAGCATAGGATCGATTTAGTAATGCAAGTGGTTAGACTCTTAAAAACAATTAAGCGCCAAATAGCCGATGTCATTGAAAGCGAAATTCCCTCATCTTGAGTTTCTCAACAGCACTTGTGATGAGTGGCTTCTTACCATTGGCACAGGCTCAAGAGAAACCGCCTCTTCGTATAGTGGTGGGATTCCCACCTGGTGGCTCGGCCGATATTTTGGCCCGCTTAATTGCCAATGCCCTTCGCGACGACTACTCAGCCATCGTTGACAACAAGGCTGGTGCAGGTGGCCGAATAGCCCTGTCATATGTCAAAGCTGCCAAACCCGATGGGCAAACTGTAATCGTGTTACCCAGTGGGCCCATGGTGCTTTTTCCCCATGTTTATAAAAAGCTTGACTACGATGCTGTAAAAGATTTCACACCCATCTCACAAATCGCGCGCTTTCAATTTGGTGTAGTTTCTGGTCCAGCCACAAAGGCTAAAAACATTGCAGACATGATAGCCAAAACCAAAAGTGACCCCGCCTCTGCAAGCTATGGCACACCAGGTGCTGGTACCCTGCCCCATTTCATGGGGGTACTGCTCGAGCAGTCAACTGGCATTAGCTTGAATCACGTGCCATTTCAAGGTGGTGCACCAGCCAACAATGCTTTGCTGGGAGGCCATATCGGCTACAAATTTGACGTTGTTTCTGAAACAGCCGAAATGCACAATTCGGGCAAAGCTCGAATTATTGCTGTCACAGGGCCTCAAAGAGACCCTCAAGTGCCCGATGTTCCAACGCTCAAGGAGTCAGGTGTGAACATGGAAGCCACAGCATGGTTCGCCATGTATGGACCTGCTGGTTTGAAAGGCGAATCGTTCAATAAGCTAGAAAACGCAATGATGAAAATGATGCGTGATCCAGCAATGAAAGACAAGCTTATTAAACTTGGCTATGAACCCATTGGCTCCAATGGTGTGGATTTAGCAGCGGCACAAAAAATTGATTTGGGTCGCTGGGAAAAACCCATCAAAGCAACTGGCGTTCAATTGGATTGAGTACTACTGAGTGTCCAGACTCTGGATACTCTCCAATCGTCAAGATTAACGGTAAGGACTAGATCGTCCTAAAACCACCACGCGCTGATTGTGAGCTAGCGTGTGAGTATGCTTTTTCCTTTCATCTGTGCATGTACCTAGCTGTAGCAAACTGCGAACCAGCAAGGGAATACCCCATCACTCATCTAATACGTGGTGTCCAAAATAACGCCAATGTCCATTGCCATTGTTGCGAGCGTTCAAAGAAACGCATATTGATGACCAAGAATCTAATGAATGCTTTCAGGCCCCATCAACTTTAGGAGACTTTTGATGACAAAACGCAGACAAGTTCTAGGATCCACAGTTGCCCTAACTGCCTCCGCAATACTGCCAATGTTGGGTACATCTACAGCTCGTGCTCAAAGTTTTCCAGCCCGTACCATTCGTTATATTTGTCCCTGGACAGCCGGTGGCACTACGGATATTGTGATGCGTGTCTTTGCTGAAAGCGCTACAAAGGTGCTTGGCCAAACCGTCATCGTTGAAAACAAGCCCGGTGCAGGCGGAACCTTGGGCGCTGTCGAACTTGTTAACGCTAAACCAGATGGCTACACCTTGGCGCAATTGCCCATTAGCGTGCTTCGAATGCCGCACATGCAAAAGGTTCAGTTCGACCCCCTTAAAGACTTTACTTGGATTGCATGTTTAACAGGATACACATTTGGCTTGGTCGTGCGAGCAGACTCGCCCATTAAAACCGTCAAGGACTTGGTCGCATATGCAAAGTTAAATCCAGATAAATTCAGCTACGGTACTCCCGGAACAGGAACCAGCCCTCACCTCGTCATGGAAGAGTTTGCTTTCAAAGCTGGCATCAAATTGCAGCACATCCCTTTCAAGGGTGTGGCTGAAGGTATGCAATCCTTGCTAGGCGGTCACATCATGGGGCACAGTGACTCTACGGGGTGGGCACCCCACGTTGATGAAGGAAGGCTGAGGCTGCTGGCCACTTATGGCAGTAAACGGACAAAACGTTGGCCTAATGTGCCAACACTAGAAGAGTTGGGCTACGAAACCGTATCTGACTCTCCTTTTGGAGTTTGCGGCCCCAAAGGCATGGACCCGGCAGTGGTTAGGACTTTACAGAACGCTTTCAAAGCAACCTTGGACGACCCCAATGTGATTGCGTCTCTTCAAAAATATGACCAACCCATCATTTACTTAGACACTGCCGCTTACACCAAATACGCCCGCGAAACATTCAATTCTGAAAAAGCAACGATAGAGCGGCTAGGCATGGCAAACAAAACATGATGCAATGAAACGGTAGTGCATTGGGCTGCCCAGAAACATAGGGCTTGCTAGAAAAATCAACCTAAGCATGCAATTTCTGGAAGGAAAACCATGAAGATCGTCATTGCACAAATGACTCACGAGACCAATACGTTCTCGCCAGTACCAACTCCCATTGGCCGATTTGCCAAGTCAAGCGCCTTACCTTTGGAGGGAGAGGCTGCCATCCAAGAAATGCGCGGCACTGGCACAGCCTTTGGAGCATTCATTGAGCTTGCCGAGCAGGCAGGTGCCACCATCACGGTACCGGTGTCTGGACATGCGTGGCCCAGCGGGCCGGTAGAAGATGACGCATATGAATACATGTGCAAAAAAATTTGTGATGCTGTTTCTGAAGGCTGTGACGCCATCCTGCTTGATTTGCATGGCGCCATGGTGACTCAAAGTTATCAAGATGGTGAGGGTGAACTGCTGGCGCGCCTGCGTCGCATTGCGCCTCATACGCCTATTGGGGTCTCACTCGACATGCATGCAAATGTTTATCCGGCAATGGTAGAAAACGCTGACGTGATTGCAGGTTTCCAGACCTATCCGCATGTCGATGTGCATGAAACGGGTCGACGTGCGGGCGCTGCGCTTTTTGCCAAATTGGCTGGCAAAGTCAATCCGACTATGGCTTGGGGACAGCGCCCCATGTTGCCTCACGTCATGCGTCAGTCTAGCCTCGACTCGCCAAACAGAGAAATTCAAGCGCGCGCAGCAGAAATGGAAAGGCAAGGTGCGCTCTGCGCAAGCTTGTTCGTTGGGTTTCCTCATGCCGACATCGTCAATGCAGGGTTGTCGGCGGTTGTGGTTACCGACAATGACCCTGCCCTGGCGCAACGTTGGTGTGACGAGTTGCTCGACATGGCTTGGAACACCCGCGCAAAATGGGTCTATCAAGTGGAACCACTTGAAAAGTCACTTGCCCGTGCGCGCGCCATCGTTCCTAATCCAAACGCTGGCCCAGTGGTTCTGCTAGACCACTACGACAACGCTGCTTCCGGCGGCACAATGGACACCATGGCTGTGCTTGATGGCATTCTCCAATCTGGGCTTGAAGATGTGGCAGCGTTTGCTGTCTTTGATCCGCAAGCTGTTGCAGAAATGCAGAAGGCTGGCTTGGGTGCACACATCACGCTCATGCTGGGTGGAAAAATCGACATGCCTAGCCTTGGTTTGAAGGGGCAAGCATTGAGAGTCAGTGGCACTGTGAAACACCTTTCTGACGGTCGCTTTGTCAACCGTGGCCCTATGTCAAAAGGTGTTCAGATGAACATGGGCCCCACTGCAGTGCTCGACACAGGCAAAGTAGAGATCATCATCATCTCACGCCAACAAGAGCCCAATGACATTGAATGCTTTGCTTCCCAAGGAATTGATCCAAGCAAGAAGCGCTTTCTGATGCTCAAAAGCAGAGTGCACTGGCGCGCTGGATTTGATAATTTGGCCAGCGCGATTGTTGAATGCGCAGGTGTTGGCGTGTGCACTTCAGATTTCAATGTTCTTAACTTTAGAAATGTACGGCGCCCAATTTACCCTTTAGACCTTGATGCTGATCCCAACGGCCAGTAAATTAATATTCAGAATCAACGCGCAACGGTTTTTTGTTTGTACAACTTGCTTAAGGTGTCATCGTGTTGAGGGCTTCGCGGGCTAGGTCTGGGTGATCAGTGAAGAAGCCATCCATTCCTGCCTCTAAAAAAGCTCGCAATTGTGCTGCCATGTCACCTTTTGCTACAAGCCCAGTTCCACGAGCTAGTTCAGATGGCAAAAACTGGTTTTCTGCGCGAAACGTCCATCCATGAACTGGCAAGCCTCGAGCATGAGCCTCCTTGATCAATTCAGTGGGTGGCAGTAAACGCCGGCCATCCGTGGGCACAATCAACTGAGTGTGTGCACCTATGCCATCGGCATAGCTCTTCACGAAATCCAAGCCTGGTGAACGTGCTAAGTCTTGATAGCCACGCGCATCTCCCGAGACTTGAAAGTCGTAAGGTTTTCCATTTGCGCTCAGGAGTTGAACCAGCCTCATTTTTGTCCGACTTCGAAGATACTGAAGATTGCTGACTTCAAAGGACTGAATGAAGACAGGCGCTTCTCGGTTGTCGCCGTATGCAGCGTGCAACTGGGTTAAAAGCAGCTCTTCCATCCGAGGCAAGCCTTTGGCATCGGTGAAACTTTTGAAATAGCTGGGATGCTTTGTTTCAGGATAAATACCAACGGTGCGAGTTAATTCTTTGCTGCGTCGCTGAGCCAATTCAATGACCTCAGCCAATGTTGGAATGGGGTATCGATCGTTGAAGGCATTATTGGCTTGACGAAAATCACGCAAGCGTTCCTGCGCACGTATGTCTGCGCGAAGTTCTGTTGCAGTAAAGTCCTCTGCAAACCAGCCAGCTGTGGGCTTACCGTCTAGCTGCTTAATCACAAGTCGGTCTGCATACTTAGCAAGCTGCCAGACATTGGTACTTGTATCGCTGCGATGCAGCTCCGGCTTGCCATCAGCGCTACGCTTAATGGTAAGCCCGTCAGCTTCTAATTGAACTCTGGCAAGCAAAGGTTCATGCCTTGCATGCAGTACGCCATCTTTGCTGAGTACCAAGTCGGGCTCTATGAAATCAGCCCCTTGGTCAATACCAAGCGAATAGGCAGCCAACGTGTGTTCAGGTAGATAACCCGAGGCACCTCTGTGAGCAATGAGTAGAGGCGAAAGACCATTTAAGGTCTTAAAGACGACGCTCTTCGCATGAACCGTATCAAAGCAAAACAAGCCTGGCAAGACAGGTAAAAACGAACGACGACTTAACAATGCACGGGTCATGAAAATCCCAATCTTATAACTTAAAGCAAAGACCTTCAGGACTAACTTAGATTCAGTTGCACCAGTGAGTCTAACCACGCCAAGGCAGGCGTATTTTGAATAGGCTCGCCATGGTTGTATCCATAGGTCATGAGCACCACTGGGCATCCTGCCGCATCAGCAGCTTGCGCGTCGTTACTGGAATCGCCCACCATCAAGGTTTGAGCTGGCAGGCTTTGCAAGGCCTCACATGTTTTAAGCAAAGGCAATGGGTCTGGTTTTTTCCGCTCAAAACTGTCGCCACCAAATACTTTTGAAAAGTAAGTCGCCAGTCCTTTGTCTCTGATTAAAGGCAACGTGAATGACACGGGCTTGTTTGTAAGGCAAGCCATAGGCAAGCCCAGGGCTTTGATTTTTTCTAAGCCTTCAATCACGCCTGGAAACACATTGGAGAACTCGCCATTGATGCTGAGGTAATGGTGTTCGTAGCGCTCCCAAGTTGGCGTGAACAACTGCTCAACCTCTCGTGCATTGCCAGCCATTTCTGGCAATGCCAATTGGTGTTTGAGAACGGTACGAATGAGGTGTTCTGAGCCTTTTCCGATGCTACGCTCAATGAGCACACGGTTGGCTATGGGTACCTGCAAGTCCGCTAGTGCGCGGTTCAAAGCAACCTCAAAGTCGCCAATGGTATCGACCAAGGTGCCGTCTAGGTCAATCATCACGGCTTGTAGATTCAAATGTTTCATATATTTTTTGTAAAAATTGCGAACAGTCAGGCAGTAAACAACCTAATCTGTGAAGACGGCAATCTTAAATTTAAAGAGGCTCCTACAGCCAATTTGGACAACCCAGCGTAGTGCGGCTGATCCACAGACAAAGACTGTGAACCCACTCGAACTCGGTACCGGGTCGATTCACCCATGAACTCGCTGCTCTCTACGGTACCTTGAATGCAGAGAGTTAAGTCGCTAGAGGACGATTGCGCAGTGCCTAGCTTCACGGCATGCGGCCTAAAACTCAGTTGCACCTGCTGATCTTTTCTGTGAAGATTTGAGTCCCCAGATGAAATAGGAATACTTACCTCCCCTACTCCCTTCACATCAAGCACCAAATGATCTGCGTGTTGACTTTGTACTGTTGCATCCAACATGTTCATGGTGCCTACAAAGTTGGCAACAAAGGCATTGACTGGTTCATCGTATAGCTCGGCAGGTGTGCCCACTTGCTGCAACACGCCTTGGTCAAGTACAGCCATGCGATCGGCGGTGGTCATGGCCTCTTCCTGGTCATGTGTGACGAAGATCGTGGTAATGCCCAAACGACGTTGCAAAGATAACAACTCCTGTCGCATTTGAACGCGCAAAGTTTTGTCGAGGTTCGACAAGGGCTCGTCTAATAGCAAAACCTGAGGTTCAATCACAATGGTGCGTGCAAGAGCGACGCGTTGCTGTTGCCCGCCAGAAAGTTGATTGGGTTTGCGCTGGCCAAAGGCCGACAATCCAACCAATTCGAGGGCAGCAGCCACTTTGGTTTGAAGGGTTGCTTTGTCTACTTTTCGCTCAACCAAACCAAAAGCCACGTTGTCCCATACAGACAAATGGGGCCACAGGGCATAGCTTTGAAAAACCATGCCAATGTTGCGATCCCAGGGCTCTTGTTTGCCAATGTCGCGACCATCCACCAACAACTCACCGTGTTGATGTTTGTTGAAACCTGCAATCAAACGAAGCAAGGTACTTTTGCCAGAACCCGACGGACCCAACAATGCAAAAAACTCACCCGGTTGAATATCAAGATTGACATTTTTCAGTACTTCAGTGCTGCCGTAAGCCAAACGGATGTTGCGACATTGAACGCTGACTTTTCTCATGATGAATGCTCTTTGCTAGGGGCCAAGCGACTTGCCGTCCGCTCAACCACTCGATGTGACAAATAAGTTCCAATAGCCACCACCAAAATGGCCAATACGCCAAGGGCTGCGCCAGGGCCACGACCCGCCACACTTTGCATGTACAAATAAATGCCATAGCTCATAGGCGCTTGAGAATCGGCCGACACAAGCATGATAGTGGCCGATAATTCGACTGCCGCTGTTATGAAGCTTGTAACAAAACCTGCCAAGATACCACCGGTCATAAGTGGTAGAAGTACCCTGCGAATGCTTCGAATTTTGTTTGCACCAACACTCTCCGCAGCCTCCTCTAAGGAAATGTGAACTTGTTGCAACGCCGCCATGCAACTGCGCAAAGCATAGGGCAAACGCCGTACCGCATAAGCCAACATGATGGCCACCCAAGTACCCGTCAGCAAGACATCGGTGCCAGGCACCGTGACACCTTTGAACATACGCAAGAAGCCAATGGCCAAAACAATGCCAGGCACCGCCAGTGAAGCTGTAGCAATCCAATCTAACCATTGACGCGCAGGCAATTGGGTACGCAAGATCAAATAAGCTATGGTCACGCCTAGCAAAACATCCAATCCGGCAGCCAGTCCGCAATAAAGCAATGTGTTTTGAATCATGCCGCTAGCATCTTGAAACACAGTGGCGTAATGTTCCAGAGTGTAGGCATCTGGCAAAGGTGAAAAGCTCCAAACTTTTGCAAATGACAACAACAAAACACCCAAATGGGGCGACAAAGTTATCAGCAAGATGACACTAATCCAAAGATAAGCCAGTGCGCTTTCTACAGGCGAGAGTTGGCGACGTTGAATGCTGGCACCACCTTTTTGTAAGGTGGAAAAGTCGCGACCCTTTAAAGCTCTGGCAGAAATGACCATGGCACCAATTGAAAACACAATCATGAGCACGCTGATGACGTAACCCATGGGATCTTCGAGACCCACTTGTGTGATGCGCAAGTAGGCTTGAGGGGCAAGCATGTTGGTTTGGCCCATGACCAAGGGCGTTCCCAAATCATCGAAGACTTTGACAAACACCAACGAAGCACCCGCCACAAACCCTGGAAGTCCAAGCGGAAAAATGACGCGCCAGAACAATCGCCAACCTTTGCATCCCAGATTCATGGCTGCCTCTTCCATGGCACCGTCAATGTTGCGCAGGGCAACAGTGAGGTTCATGAGAATGAAAGGAAAGTAATGAATGGCCTCCACAAAGATGACGCCATTGAGACCTTCCATGATGGGCAGTGTGAAACCAAACGCATCGTTAAGGATCAAATTCAATGTGCCGGAACGCCCGAAAATCAGTTGCAGTGCGACAGCCCCTACAAATGGCGGCATGATGAGTGGCAGTACTCCCAATGTTTGAATAAGAAGTGCACCTCTGAAATCAAACCGGACTGTGAAGTAAGCCAAAGGGACTGCGATCAACGCGGCAAAAATGGCCGACATGACCGCCACATACAAGCTGTTCATGAACGATTCGCGCATCAAGTCTTGAGAAAAGAATGCGCTGAAATGTCCGAGTGTGAAGCTGTTGTCGCCGTCTAAGAAGGCCGTGATAAACACCCGCGCGACGGGCAATGCAAAAAACAGCAGCAAGAACACCAACACCAAGCCACCGGCCAGCCAAACTCCTGGGCGCACATCGGCCCACCCAGTTTGAAGCCGTGCTGTTCCTTGCGGCTGCATGGCCGCCTGCCCATTCATCGACATGGTGTGGACTTAGAACTTACTTGACGGCGGCCAAAGCTTGATCTGCCAAGCTCTTTGCTCGCTCGTAGTTTTGGCGTGCACTGTTGTTCCAGTAGTTTTCCAAACCCGTCACGCTTTTGCTGACGGCAGCATCTTTTTTGTTGGCGGCAAACAAAGCCAAAAACTCTTTGTCGGCGGCTTTCTGAACATTGACCACGGGGCTGAAAGCCGCTTCGCGGGCTTGCTTGATGAGATCTGCTGCATTGGCGTTGGGCTTTTTGGCCAAGGCAGCTTCAGCGGCATGAATGGCCTTGGTTGCAGCTTGCAGTTCTTTCAAGCGGAAGGTGATGGTTTGGTCAAACAATGCTGAGACCACGTTGTAGCGGGCTTCAGACAAGTCGGAGTTGAACTGAACCTTGGCGCGCTTGGCAATTTCAAAAGGGTTGGGGTAACCCGCTGGCGTTTTACCGCCCATGGCTTCGGGTGGCAAGATGGGCAAGCGAGAAATTTTAGGGTTGTAAAGCAACTCTTGCCCTTGTTGTGACACGGTGTAGCTGATGAACTTGCGTGCCTCGGCCGCATTTTTACTGCCAGCAACCAAGGCAATGTTGGCTGGCACAACCGCTGTTACATCGGGGTAGATAAATTCGACGGGGAAGCCAGAATACTTGCCAGCCAAGCCAAAGAAATCAATCACCAGTCCAATGCCAAATTGGCCATTGTTAACGCCATCGGGCACACCAAAACTACGCTCTGTAATGGCAGCACTGTTGCCAGAAATTTGCAGCAATTGACGCCAGCCTTTTTCCCAGCCCTCGCCTTGCAACAAGGTTTCAACTGTTAAGTGAGTCGTTCCAGAGCGTGAAGGAGAACTCATGGCCACATGACCAAAATACTCGGGCTTGATCAGGTCTGCCCATTGTTTGGGAGCAGGCACTTTGTTGGCAGCCATGTAGCGAGTGTTCCACATCAAGCCATAACCTGCCAAGGCTTGGCCTAGGTACATGTTGTCGGGCGCATTGATGGGGTAAGAGCCGACTTTGGCAGGCGTTGCTTTGTTGGCCAGCTCGCCAATGGGTTCGAGCAACTTAAGGCCTGACATCACTTCAAAGGCGTCTGGCGCAGAGGCCCAGAAAACATCGGGGCGTTGTCCTACAGGCAATTCACGAACATATGAAATACCCTGCACCGTGTTTTTGTTCAAGATCTCAATCTTGATATCAGGGTTTGCCTTTTCAAAAGCGGATTTGTAAATTTGTGTTAATTCTTTGGGAAATGAGGTGATAACAGTCACTGTACCGGCAATAGCAAACTGAGCGCTAGAACCCAAAAAAGTCAGTGCGACTGCCAAAAAAGATTGCGAAATTAATTTTGATTTCATGGGCGTGCCTAAGAAATTGGCTATTGAAGATGTGATGTTACTGAAATAGGCAAAGCATGACTATTCAGGATTACGATGATCACGATTAGGTCAGCAATTCCTAAAGAATTCGCGAACGTATGCTAGAAGTCACAATCTCAGTAATGATGACAACCGAAAAGATGATTGCCAGAATCAATCCCACCTGGTCCCAATAAAGGTCGTTCATAGCACTTTCAAGCGCCACCCCAATCCCGCCAGCACCGACCAGGCCAAGTACTGCTGACTCGCGAATGTTGATATCCCAGCGCAGCAATGCAACCGACCAAAAGGCTGGACTGACTTGAGGCCAGTACCCATTTGCCAAAAGCATACTGCGAGGCGCACCGCACGAAGTTAGCGCCTCGATGGGCCCACGATTGGCCTCTTCAATGGCTTCGCCATCGCCCTGTCACGCGCATCACAACGTTCAAGGCGTCATCAGCGTTGGTACCTCGCCAAGCCACAATCTGATCGGGACGAATGAGGGCCAGTGGTGCTTCGTATAGTGCACTTAACGATGTCATTGGCAGACGCACAATGCGCAGGTTTAACGAAAGTGCAGCCGCAGCAGCCTCAAAAGCATCGGTAGCGACTTCTTCTGGGCCCAGTGCCAGCAAGGTCCATTCGGTATGAAACAGGTCGAAAAGCGAACGTCCATCGTCCAGCCACACATGGGGTGGCCGCCCACCTGGACTAGCGGTGGCGGTATAGACATTCGGCTCATCTGGCGGTAGTGCAGCACCATCGGCTACGATGATGGGAGAACCATCGTAGCGGCCACCGAATGTCACCCCTGGAATATTGAATTCGAGTCGGGCATGCTCATTGAAGTACTTGCCTGCAAGCTCACGCTCTGCATTGCCACTTGCAGAATCCTCATCCAATTCAGGTTTGGCTGTAAACAGTCCAACCGAGTCGGCAAAACGCCGTGCATATTTTGTATTGCGTTCTGCCAGCGGTTTGCGTTCGGCTTCATAGCTGTCCAGAAGTTCGGAAGGTGCATGACCTGCCAACACGCTGGCAAGCTTCCAGCCTAGGTTGACCGCATCCTCGACAGCCGTGTTGTAACCAAGGCCACCTGTTGGTGTGAACAGATGAGCGGCGTCGCCAGCGATGAACACCCGACCCTTTTGAAAACGCTGAGCAACCAGCGCGTGGCCGGCTAACCAGGTGCCCATGGAAAGGATTTCGATCGGGATGTCAACGCCGACGGCTTCTGCAAACACGCGGCGTGCATCGTCCTCTGTCCAGTTGTCCGCGTCTTCACCAGGCCGGAGTGCCGCGTGAAAGGCGAATTCAGACACCCCATCAACCGACGCCATGAAGGCGCGGCGCTGGTGATTCACTGCGACGTACATCCAGGCTTTAGGGTGTTGCAGTACGGACAGAAAAGTCGGCGCACGCAGGTAGACAGCGAACATCTTGCCACCCATAAATTCTCGCTGGATGCCGGTAACGCCGCCCCACTCAATGCCCAATTGGCGGCGGACAAAACTGCGCGCACCATCAGCGCCAACCAGATACTTTGCATTCACCTGCTGTACTAACTCACCCTCTGTGGGCCGAATGCTTGCATGGATGGCAGTGCCCTCATCAGCGAACCGATCCAGCGTCCAGCCATAACGAACCTCGGCCGACGGCAAGGCTTGTGCGTGGCGACGCAAAGCCTGCTCGACAAACTTTTGCGAAACGCGGTGCGGCAGCTCAGCGGCACTCCACGAACCCGTCATAGACTTGATCTTGACGAGTGCCTCGGCTGCCGTTGGCAAACTGATTCGAGACAATTCGTGCTTCGCGTATCGGGTGAAATAAGCGATGTCAGTGGGATGGTCTGCCGGAAGGCCGAGTGCACGTATCTCGTTGGCGAAACCCAGCCGCCGAAAATGCTCCATCGTACGGGCCTGGGTGGCATTTGCTTGTGGGTTGAAGGCAGTGTCGGGTTTGGCATCGATAACCAGGCAACGGACGCCGCGGCGACCGAGTTCGTTTGCGAGCATCAAGCCGCAGGGACCGGCACCGACAACTAAGACGTCTGTCTTCAGGTATGTCTTGAGAGGCTGCATAGAGGCTTACGATGATCCCTGTCTCAGACCTTTTTAATGCAACTTGACAGTTGGATTGGCTTGCTTGGACAGCATTCTGGCCAGAGTGTAGAGGGCCGTCTTCAAAAAACCATGAATCGACAACTCGTGCAATTTATACAACGACAAATACATCAACTTGGCAAAATAGCCTTCAATCATGAGGTTCTTGCCAATCAAGCCGCCCATCATGTTGCCAACAGTGCTGAATTTTCCAAGGGACACCAAAGAGCCGAAATCGCGGTAGTGATAAGGCTTTAATGGCTTGTTGGCAAAGCGTCTTTTGATTTGATGAAACATGTGAGAGGCCTGTTGATGCGCAGCCTGTGCTCTGGGGGGAACAATGCCGCCCCGTCCGCCCTCTTCGTCTGAACAAGGACATGCCGCGCAATCACCTAACGCAAAAATATCGGGATCTAAAGTCGTTTGCAAAGAGCTTTGCACAACCAACTGATTCAGCTTATTTGTCTCAAGACCGCCAAAATTTTTCAGGTACTCTGGCGCCTTAACACCAGCGGCCCACACCACAAGTTCTGACTCAATCAATTGGCCATCTGCCAACTTGATGCCCTTTGGCGTGACCTCCATCACTTTGGATTTGGTATGCACATGCACGCCAAGCTTAGAAAGCAATTGTTCAGTGGCGTGTGAAAGTCTTGGATTCAATGCGGGCAAAATTCTGTCGGCTGCTTCAACTAAACTAATTTTCAAATCTTTGTCAGCATCAATGCCATCCAAGCCAAAGGCCACAACTTCGCGCGTTGTTCTGTGTAGTTCTGCTGCAAGCTCTACACCCGTTGCACCAGCACCAATAATGGCAACGTGAAGCTGGCTTTGGTCAATTTGGGTAGCCTGGTGATGCGCACGTATGCAGGCATTGACCATTTTGGAATGAAAAAGCTTGGCATCCGTTTGATTTTCAAGCTTCAGGGCAAACTCTTTGACTCCCGTGGTTCCAAAATCATTGCTAAGACTGCCAATACAAATGACCAATGTGTCGTAATGAACTTTTTGGACAGGCGTTACCGGCGTATTGTCAATGTCCAAATAGGGTGCTAAGTCAATTGTCTTGTTGACTCGGTCAAGCCCCCGAAGTTCACCAATTCGGAAAACAAAATGATTCCAGTGCGCATGCGCCATGTAATCAACTTCGTGATCACCAAAGTCCATGCTGCCTGATGCAATTTCATGTAGCTTGGGCTTCCATATATGGGTGCGATTTTTATCGACCAAGGTGATGCTTACATTTTCATTTCGGCGATAGGCCTTCCCAAGTCGAGTGGCAAGCTCAAGACCGCCAGCACCCCCTCCAACGATGACAATTTTATGCATATTAAATTTTGATTTAAGTGGCCTTTGAACAGCGTGCTGTTTGTGTATCACGCTAGGTAAAAGCCACTATGCATCAATGGTGATGCATGGTGCAGTACGCCATTACTAAAATGGCGAATCACCTAGCGCTATGCCTTCACGACGGGGATCTGCACCACCCCACAAAACAGGCAAGCCAGCATTCCAAGCAGCCGGTGCTTTAATGATAGTTGAAACACCACTAGATTGTGCTGCAAATGAGACGGTATGACCCAATGAGCGCAAACCAACCAATAACGGGTCGTTCAAGCCAGCATTGGTGACATCTATTGAAGGATGTTCGCCACCCACCCCAGTGGTGGCACTGTTGGCAGCACCAAAATTAACCATTGACGTTGCTTGCTGTGCATCAAGCTTCCAATCTAAAGCACTGACAAGTGTCTTCACAACAAATTGAATAATTGTGGCACCACCCGGCGAGCCTGTTGCCATGACAAAGTCTCCACGACTTCCATCCGCCGCTTTAGTAAATACCAGTGTTGGTGCCATAGAACTGCGAGGTCTTTTCAGCGGGCCAATTCTGTTCGCAATCAAACCAGAGGAATCTGAAGGATCAAAAGAAAAATCTGTGAGTTGATTGTTGAGAATAAATCCTCGCGTAAAGTGGAAAGAACCCATACCAGACTCAACGGTTGTCGTCATGACAAGTGCATTGCCGTACTTGTCCACGATTGACATGTGGGTAGTTCCCTTGCCTTCAGTTGCACTGCTGCCCAAGGCTTGTGCAGTTGGAAACACACCAGCTTGGGCAGTGCCCATGCTCTTGGTTGCTGAAATTAAGGAAGCTCGGGATTTCAAATAGTCTTTTGCAACCATGGAGCTGACACCATTGCCAGGCAGCGCTACAAAGTCTGTATCAGCAACATATTTGTTTCTGTCGGCATAGGCCAAGCGCTGCGACTCACTGATTAAATGCACAGCTGCAACGGAAGGCTTGCCGCCTTCCGAATTGACCAAAGTCGGTAAGTATTGGCTTGCTGATAAATCAAAATTTTCCAGAATGCCTAAAGACTGAGCCACAGCGATGCCACCAGACGAAGGTGGGCCCATGCCGCATACCCAATAGTTGCGATAAGTGGTGCAAACCGGCTCCCGCTTGATGGCTTTATAGTTTGCAAGGTCGCTCAATTCCGTTAAACCAGGCGTAATTGGCACTGGGTTGCTGCCACCAGAACTTGTCACTTTAATTTTATTGACAATAGATTGCGCAATAGGACCGGTGTAAAAAGCATTGGCGCCACCCTTTGCAATTGAACTTAAAGTTTGAGCGTACTCGGGGTTCTTGATAATTGTCCCAAGTGTTTTAGGCGAGGAGTCTGCATTTAAAAAATAAGCAGCGGCATCAGGATCGCGAAGTAAATCGTTTTTTGCACCCGCTATTGCATCGGCCATGCGACCACTTATTCCAAAACCATTGGTTGCCAATTCAATAGCCGGATCAAATAGCGTATCCCAAGACTTTTGACCATGATCTTGATGCAAAAGCTCCAACATTTTGACAGCGCCGGGAGTACCTATTGACCGACCACTGGCTCGGGTGCTTGCAAAAGACGAGCTCAGTGCGGGTAAAGGATTGGTTTGATTGGTATCGCTGATGTAACGCAAATAGTTTTCAGTTGCAGCAGCAGGTGCAGTTTCACGTCCATCGTAGGAAAAAACTTGTTTTGTATTGGCTTTGTAGTAAAGCGTAAATGCACCGCCACCCAATCCAGAAGACTGGGGCTCAACCAAACCCAAAACCATTTGTACGGCAACAGCAGCATCTGCGGCAGTGCCACCTGCGCTGAGAACCTCGCAACCCGCTTGTGTTGCGCGGGGGTTAGCAGTGACAGCCATGTAAGTGGCACTGCTAACAACTTTGTTACCCAGTTTGTAGCCTGAGGATTTCTCAGGGATTGCCGGATCACCGGGTAGACCAGAGCCTACAGAAACACCGCCATTGGCAGTGCCCTGTAAACAAGCCTTTAATTCAGGTCCACTGCCACCACAAGCAGAAAGAACCAAGGCTGTAAGGCTTAGCAGAATGGCAGATGGCAAGCGAATAGACCTAAGCTGAGTCGAATGTCTCATTTTTGTGCCTTTGATGTTTCTCATTTTCAATATACGCCTCTTATTCAATACGACGCAACCTAGGGTAAACATCAGTTTGCGTTTTAAAGTTAACGGACGAAGGTGGCAACATTAATCATCCCAACGTCAATTCGGGTATTGCGATTGGCTGGTCATCACAATTTTTTTCACAACAGTGTCTCTACAATTTCTATTTTTACAAGTCCAGATGCGCGTCAACAAGGTTTTTCAACCCATCTCTTCAATTTGTCATATGAAAATTCTTGCCTCCTTAGCTGTCTGTTTGCTGGCCCCACTTTCTATAACAACTGTCGTTGCACAATCATTCCCCCAAAAACGCCCTGTCACATTGGTTGTCCCTTTTGCACCTGGTGGTGGGACTGACGCCATTGCCCGTGATTTGGCAAAACCTCTAGCAGACAAACTGGGCGTGCCGGTTGTGGTGGACAACAAAGGTGGCGCTGGAGGGGCCATTGCAGCTCAACAAATTGCACAAGCCAAAGCCGATGGACATACCCTGCTCTTTGTGACAACTACATTTGTAACAGCCGCAGCGACGGATCGAAAACTTCCTTACGATGTCATCAAAGATTTCACACCTATAGCCAAACTGGGCAGTGGCCCACTTTTATTGGTGGTCAATCCACAAACCGGCATCAACCAAGTTGCAGGACTGATTGACAACGCCAAACGCAATCCCGATGCACTGAATTATGTTTCGGCAGGACAAGGCAGCATCAACCATTTATCGGGAGAACTCTTTGCTCAGAGAACAGGTATCAAAATGACACATGTTCCCTACAAAGGCAGCGGTCCTGCAACCATGGACCTGATAGGGGGACAAGCACAAATCTTCTTTGCAACAGTGCCCACCATACTTCATCAAGTGAAAGCAGGCAAAGTCAAACTCATTGCTACCACTTCAAAAAGTCGCTCTAAACTTTTCCCCGACGTGCCTACCGTGATGGAAAGCGGCGTTAAGTCTTTTGACGTTGGCACATGGTGGGGAATCGTGGGCCCTAAAGACATGCACCCTGACATTGTTGCCACGCTGAATCGCGTTATCAACGAATCAAGTGCTTCAGACTCACTGGTTAAACGCTTTGAAGAAGAAGGGGCAGATCGGTTTGCAGGATCGCCTTCAGAATTTGGAACCTCTCTTCGATACGAGCTAGACGGCTGGCGCAAGGTGGTTCAAGATGCTGGGTTAAAAATCGATTAAAAATGGACAACGAGCACTTATGAAAATAGCAGTTTTGCCGGGAGATGGCATTGGCCCCGAAATCGTTGAATCTACTTTAGATGTACTGCACGTAGCAGATGAAAAGTTCGGATTAGGTTTAAGTTATGAACCGCATGTCATCGGCTTGTCTTCGCTGACTGCAAACGGCATCACTTTTTTACCCGAAGTGTTAGAAGCATGCAGGGCGGCTGATGGCATTTTATTGGGTCCTGTCTCACATCAAGATTACCCGCTTCGTGCGCAAGGCGGTATCAACCCATCAGGCGAATTACGGATTCAATTGGATTTGTATGCCAACATTCGACCCAGCAGGTCACGAATGGGCATTCCCCATTACGGCCGTACCGCGATGGATTTGGTCATCGTACGCGAAAACACTGAGGGCTTTTATGCTGACCGCAACATGTTCTCTGGTTCGGGTGAGTTCATGCCAACACCTGATATGGCCTTGGCAATTCGCAAGGTTACGGCCAAGGCCAGTGAACGTATTGCACGATCTGCATTTGAATTAGCCATGTTGCGCAAACGTCATGTGACATCCGTGCACAAACAAAATGTGATGCGGGTTTCGGACGGCCTCTTCTTGTCAGAAGTGCGCAAAGTCGCTGCAGAGTTTCCCGAGGTTCAGTATGACGAACAGTTGGTTGACTCAATGGCAGCACTGTTGGTCCGTGATGCAGCACGCTTTGATGTGGTGGTTACGACCAACATGTTTGGCGACATTCTTTCTGACGAAGCCTCTGAAATTTCTGGCAGCCTGGGTCTAGCGGGTTCCGTCAATGCCAGCGCCACCCATTGCATGGCTCAGGCAAGCCATGGCTCAGCGCCAGACATCGCAGGACAAGACATTGCCAATCCGACGTCACTGATTTTGTCTGCTGCCATGTTATTGGATTGGCTTGCCATTCAGCGAAAAGCACCTGCGTTTCATTCAGCCGCTCAAGCAATTGAATCAGCCATTGATACCGCGTTAAAAAACCCAGAAACCAGAACCAAAGATCTGGGTGGGAAGCTTGGCACAAAGGCATTCACTCAGGCCATTCTCGATCAACTCAATCCATAATTCAAAATGATTTACAAAAACTTAGGTCACAGCCCCTTGCAAGTT
Source organism: Pseudomonadota bacterium (assembly GCA_041172085.1). Classification (GTDB taxonomy): domain Bacteria; phylum Pseudomonadota; class Gammaproteobacteria; order Burkholderiales; family Burkholderiaceae_C; genus Limnohabitans_A. Next base: position 18,868 of record JBEDKQ010000019.1, read on the forward strand.
TCTCGCATCTGCCTTGGCACCATGATGTTTGCAGACCAGACAAACATGTCAGAGGCACGCAGCATCGTAGACCATGCGCTGCAAAATGGTTGCAACTTCATCGATACCGCTGATGTATACAGCCTTGGCAAATCAGAAGCCATGACAGGCGAACTGATCAAAGCTACGCGCAACAAGTGGATCTTGGCAAGCAAGGTTGGCAACAGCATGTCAGACAACGTCAATGAACGTCATTACTCAAGGGCGTGGATGTTGCGAGCATGCGAGGACAGTTTGAGCCGCTTGCAAACTGATCACTTAGACATCTATTACATGCACCGCGACTTCAACGGCATGCACCTTGAAGAACCTTTGCGTGCCATTGAATCCTTGCTGCGCGATGGCAAAATTCGTTATTGGGGTTTGTCCAACTTCAGAGGATGGCGCATTGCAGAAATCATGCGCTTGTGCCAACAAATCAACATGCCTGCGCCTGTGGTGTGCCAGCCTTATTACAATTTGCTCAACCGTCTGCCCGAAGTTGAAATATTGGAAGCGTGTGCGCATTACGGTATAGGCGTCGCTTCCTACAGCCCAATTGCCAGAGGCATACTTACGGGCAAATATGCACCTGGCGCTGCGCCATTACCCGAGAGCCGTTTAGCACGCGGTGACAAACGCATGCTCGAAACCGAGAACCGCCAAGAGTCTTTAGAAATTGCTCAAAAGCTCAGCATGCGTTGCGAAGAAAAAGGCATTCAACTCTCTCACTTTGCTTTGGCTTGGGTTTTGGCAAACCGGGCGGTGACATCGGTCATTGGTGGACCCCGCACATTGGCACAATGGCAAGACTACTGGGGCGCATTAGATGTCACCATCACGCAAGAAGACGAAGACTTTGTCAACCAACTTGTCTCTCCAGGGCACCCATCTACCCCAGGATATAACGACCCATCTTATCCACTGACAGCAAGGCGTGATGCCTAACCAGCAGCTAACCCTGCGCAACAAATTTAATTCATACACATCATGATCCATATCCCAAAAACTGATTTAAGCGTCCACCCTTTGTGCCTTGGCGCCAATGTGTTTGGATGGAGCGCCGATGAAAGTGCGTCATTTGCCATCCTGAACGCGTATGCATCGCATGGCGGTAACTTCATCGACACTGCTGATGTTTATTCCCAGTGGAAACCTGGAAACCTGGGCGGCGAGTCAGAAACCATCATTGGCAAATGGCTGAAAACTCAAGATCGTCAAAAATATGTCATTGCCACAAAGGTTTCACTTCTGAATACCAGACCTGGCCTATCTGCTGCCAATATTTTGGCTGCTTGCGACGACTCCCTGCGCCGCTTGCAAACCGATTACATCGATATTTACTACTCACACAAAGATGATCCTAAAACCCCGCTTGAAGAGACCTTGGGTGCTTATGACAAATTGATCAAAGCAGGAAAGGTCCGTTACATTGCAGCATCGCAATACTCTGGTGCGCGCTTGCAAGAGGCGTTGAATATTTCAGCCAAGCATGCCCTGCCCTCTTACATCGCTCTGCAAGACCAATACAACTTGGTGCACCGTGAACCCTTTGAATCTGAACAAGCGGCAGTGCTCGCTGCCAATGGCTTAAGTTCATTTCCCTTTTACGGTCTTGCACGTGGTTTTTTGTCAGGCAAATACCGACCCGGTTTGAAAATTGATTCTGTTCGAGCTGAAGGCGTTGCGGAATTTTACTCAGATCAAAACTGGAAAATCATCGAGGCTTTGCGCGATATTGCTCAAGCACGCAACGCCTCAGTTTCGGCAATTGCCTTAGCGTGGCTTCGCTCACACCCACAAGTATGTGCCCCAATAGCCAGTGCCCGAACCACCACACAGTTAGAGGAGATTGTTCAGATCCTTGAATTAAGCGCTGAAGAGATGTCCTTGCTGAATACGCTGTCCAAACCGCTAGCACCCTTGCAACCATAAGACTTTTGCTTGCGTTAGCGCTTTGCCAAGGTTCCCTTCACAAAGTAAGTCATGATCTGGCCCAAGCCCTTGCATTCAATTAACTCTCGCTCTTCTATTTCGAAGTAATCCTTCACCTGTTGGTAAGTACTGGGCGAGATTTGTATCTTTCCTGGTATTGAAGTGGACTCCATTCTGCTGGCCGTGTTAACTGTGTTTCCCCAAAGATCATAAGAAAACTTGCTATGCCCAATCACACCTGCCACCACGGGCCCAGAATTGATACCGATTCGCATGCCAAGTTCCATCTGGTACCGCGCGTTAAATTCAGCCAGATCTTCATACATTCCCAAAGCCATTTCGATCACTTTGCGAGCATCCTCAGCCCTGCCTCCCTCTAATCCGCCTGCCACCATATAAGCGTCGCCAATGGTTTTAATTTTCTCTAAACCTAAGGTCAAAGCGCGCTGATCGAACCTCGAAAACAAGTCATTCAACAAAAACACCAACTCTTCTGCAGACTTGCGCAATGACATCGCGGTAAATCCAACAATGTCACTGAACAAGATGGTTGCATTCGGACAACCATCCGATATTGTTTTCTCGCCTAGCTCTAATCTGGCAGCTATCTTTCTGGGCAAGACGTTGAGCATCAGCTCTTCAATTCTTTTCACTTTGTCTTTGACCAACTTTTCCTGATCGAAGGCAAAATTCAGTGCGTTTTTATACAGTTGTTTTTGAACATTCTCTAATTGCATTGACCACAAACTGGCATGCGTAAATGCCTTGGCCATCGGCATGAAGGTCAACCGAAAACTGCAGTGTTGATGTGGCCCTTTGTGTTTAGATAATTCAGGCACATGTTCAAAAGTAAAGTCGATGCCTTCTGGAAATATTTTTCTAAAGCAATAAAGACAGTTTGCTCTGAGCGCAGCTTCAAACTCCAGTGGCGACAGTGATATATTGGTTAGAAGAAATCGCGCAATTTCACCGTCCTCAGTTGGTTCTTCAATGTGAGACCATACAGAAACAGCATCCCGTCCTCTTAGGCCACGTTGTGCGTCAAGGGTCAATTCTTGATTGTGCAAGACCACCATTTTTTCTAGGGCTTGACGGGTCTGTTTTAAGTTTTGCAGATCGATAAGATCATTGAGTTGATCCGCATAAGGCTGTATGACCTTTAAATAGGTAGAGGGCGTGCCTTTCATTTCAAGAACTTGTGTCACTCGCTCAGGAATTTTTGCCCCAAGCATGAACAAACCTGGCGATCCAAATCGATCGTAGATTTCTTGGAAAAATTTCAACCTGTATTGGTACGGGTAAAACAAGGTTGGGTTAAAAGATTCAACACCCAGTTCATGCAAAAAAGATTTGCCAAGCTTCTCAATTTCGGACAAGGTCTCAATGGCAATGATCAATGAAAAACCCAAGACTTCAGGCGGTGAGTCTTGATGCACGTTTGGGGCAACTTGTATTGAATGCATTTAAAAGTTAATTGCTTTCGTAACCAGTACGATTATTTGTCACTCGATATTAAAGTAAGGGACCATATGGCAATTGCGGGATGTCACCTATATCAAGCATTGAATTGCCGTAGAGAATGCCCAAATGCTTGTGAATCTATCAATTTGAGGCTGTGTCATGGTCAATATCAAAGTACCAAAAACCCAATACGCACAATCAGGCGAAGTCAGCATTGCATACCAAGTGTTTGGGAGCGGTTCCAAAGATTTGGTTTATGTACCAGGCATTATTTCCCACTTAGAACTCTATTGGGAAGACCCCTCAATGGCAGCATGGCTAACGCAGCTGGGCCAGCACTTCCGGGTCATCATATTGGACAAACGTGGCCAAGGCATGTCAGACCGCATTGAAAGCAGCGCCACGCTTGAAGATCGCATTGATGACGTCAATGCAGTGATGCAAGCTGCCCATTCAAAGTCGGCTTCATTGCTTGGATTTTCTGAAGGTGGTCCGTTGTGCTTATTCTTCGCAGCCACATACCCAGAAAAAGTTGAAAAGTTAATGCTATTTGGCTCTATGGCACGTTTCTATGGAGCCGAAGATTACCCCTACTCACCCCCATACGAGGCGTTTACTGAAAAGTTAATGCCGAAATTTGGCAAGGGTGCATTTGTGTTCATGTTGGGGCCCAAAGGCTCAGTTTCACAAGAAGACATCGAAAGAATAGCCCGAACAGAAAGAATGTCTTGCTCGCCAAGCGCATTCAGAAAAATACTTGAAGCCAACCGCCTGATTGATGCCAGACCCATTCTGTCCAATGTTTCACAGCCCACCCTGATCATGCACAGACGAGGCGACTCTGCGGTCAATTTCCAAAGCAGTCGTTTCATGGCCGAACGAATACCAAACTGCACTTACTTGGAATTTCCCACCAAGTCTCACCTTCCCAATCTGGACGACACCCACAATCTGGTCAATGCCATTGTGCAATTTGCAAGTGCCGAAACTGCTGAATCAACAAAGTCACTTAACGAAAAACGCTTGTCCACTGCCTTGTTTACAGACATCGTCCAATCCACCGACAAGCTGCTCAACATGGGTGATCATGGATGGCGAAAAATGTTGGATGCGCACGATGTCATTGCACATCAAACTGTTGCAGCGCACAGAGGTCGCATAGTCAAGAATACTGGCGATGGTATTTTGGCGGTCTTTGATGGGCCTGTAAAAGCCTTGCAATGTTCGCAAGCTTTAATCACAGGCCTGGAAGCCATTGGATTACCCATCCGAGCAGGCCTGCATGTGGGTGAAGTGGTCAATCGAGGCGATGATGTAACAGGTATTGCGGTCAACATAGCTGCCCGCGTCATGGACAAAGCCAAATCTGGCCAAACTCTCTTAACCAAAACGCTCAAAGATTTGACGGGTGGCAGCAACATTGAATTTGAATCGGTCGGCAAGTTTGAATTGAAAGGCTTGCCCGATCATTTCGAGTTGTTCACCCCATCGCTTGACCAATCTTAAGGATAAAGTCTTTCACCCTTGATCAGCATGGAATGGTTTAAAAACAGTCAGTAATTGCCCAAGCACAATCGCCATTTCACAAGCTCATTCGCCAAAATGATTCCCATCAAGGGTTGGGAACATAAAGGTTCTAGTGTTGAAGTTAAAAATTTTATTTTGGACTGTGTGTGTTGCTCTGTCGCAGCCGTCACTGTCAAGCGCAGCGGAAATTACCGTAGCTTGTGGTCCCAGTGGCACTGACGTCAGTTATTGCTTTAAGTACGCCCAAGAATGGGCCAAGAAAACGGGCAATACCGTTCGTAATTTTTCGCCCCCCTCCAGTGTTCCTGATAAATTAGCCCTTTACAGACAGTTGTTCGCTGCAAAATCATCAGACATTGACGTGATGCAAATCGACTTGGTGTGGCCAGGCTTGCTCAAAGACCATTTGATCGACTTGTCCGCTTACACACGCGGCGAAGAAAATCTTCATTTCAAAGGCCTTATTGAAGGCAACACCGTGAACGGCAAACTGTTGGCACTGCCTTGGTATACCGATGCAGGTGTGTTTTATTACCGCAAAGATTTATTGACCCAATACCAACAAGTTGTTCCCAAAACATGGAAGGAATTGAGCGAGATTGCAAAACGCATTCAAACGGCAGAAAGGTCTCGCGGCAACACAGATTTTCATGGCTTTATGTTCCAAGGTAAAGCCGATGAAGGTCTCACCTGTCATGCCATGGAGTGGATTGCTGGCAGCAATGGCGGTCAAGTCTTGAATGAGCATGGCGATATTACAGTCAATAACCATGCCGCGGCAGCTGCTTTGGACATGGCCGCTCGTTGGATTGGCGACATTTCACCATTGGGTGTTTTGAACCATGAGCCCGAAGATTCGCGAGGCGTTTTTCAAAGTGGTAACGCGCTGTTCATGCGAAACTGGCCTTATGCTTGGGCCTTGATGCAAAAGAACGACAGCCCCGTTAAAGACAAGGTGGGTATAGCGCCCATGCCAGGACTTCAAGCGGCGGGTGGGCGTTCGGCTGTGGGTGGGGGTATAGCGCCCATGCCAGGACTTCAAGCGGCGGGTGGGCGTTCGGCTGTGGGTGGTTGGCAATTGGGTGTGTCGCGCTATTCAAAACATGCAGACTTGGCGGCTGACCTCGTGCTGTACATGACCAGTGCCACTGTTCAACGCGAACGCGCCATTCAGGGTGCCTTCAATCCTACGCGGCCAGCCTTGTATGCAGACAAAGAGGTGATTGCCGCCAATCCGCACATGCCCGCATTGCAAACCATCATTGCCAAGGGTGTCAATCGACCTTCAATACAAACAGGCCTCAAATACCCTCAAGTAAGCCAAAGCCTTTGGTATGCGGCGCACGATGTTCTTTCGGGTCGCATGAATGGGGAAGAAGCCGTCGCACGTTTAGAAAAACGACTTCAGCGTATTCGGCGCAAGGCTTGGACTCATTAATGCGGTTTTCGGTAATGCCGCGGTGTCTGAGCGTACCTTAGCAAAAACTGTTTGTTGAAATGTGACAAGGTAGAAAAGCCACAATCTTGTGCAATGGCAGCGATGGGCTTGTCTGACCTTCTCAATTGATTGGCAGCCTCCGCACAACGCAAATCGTTCACGTACGCCGTGAAGGTTTTGCCCAAGCTTCTTCGAAAAAATCGACTGAATGCGGCAGGACTGACATGTACCTGAGCAGCGGCCTCCTCCATGGACAGATTCTGTGTCATGTGTTCATGAATCCAACGGATCACTTTATCAATGCGCTTGTCTGTTTGACCACTGTCACGTCCACCAACACCCGTTACGTCGGCAATTGACAAAGTCTGTAAGGCTTGGGGGTGTTCAATCAATTGCCCCAAAATTTCAAACAACAAAGCAAGTCGTGTCATGCCCTCAGACGACTGCATCCGCAGCATCAAATTTTGCACAGAAGAACGCAAAGGCTCTTGAATGACCAAGCCCCGGGTTGCCCTCAACATCAAGTTGTTAACTGCACCCCACTCAGGAACAGAAAGTGTTTCTAGTAAATCTACCTGAAATTGCGCCACCCTAAGTTCATGAGGCTTACCCTTCTCTTGTACATGGCTCACCCAAACATGTGGCACGTCAGGCCCTAGCAAGACCATGTCACCAGGTTCAAAGGGGGCTGCACTGTCGCCCACAAACCGAACCCCCGCGCCCTGAACAATCCAAGTCAGTTCCGCTTGTGGGTGCCTATGGCGCGAAGCGTCAAAGCAATCTAGCACCATGTGAATGGCGCGAAACGATTCGTCAGGGTGAACAACTCGCTCTTTAAATACCTTCATAATTGAAAAAATCTTGGAAGTGCGTCATTTGAGAGTTAATTTTGGTCGAAAACGGCTCACCACACAAGTAGATATTTCAGGATACTTTCCCTCATTGAAAAATGTATGACCAATATGAACCTGAACACGCCCTATCCTTTATTGCCCACTCACATAGAACAATTTAGAAGAGATGGTTTCATCAAACTCAAAGATGTTCTAGACGCTGAAACGATTGCGCATTACGGTCAAGAAATTACGCGCCTGACCATTCAACTTAACACCCAACATGTTCCTCTGGAGCATCGCAGTACCTACGACAAAGCGTTTTTACAAGTGATGAACCTTTGGGAGCATTCAGCTTTGGTCAATGAATTTGTCAAAGGTAAACGACTGGCACGCATTGCCACCGAACTGCTTGAAGTGTCTGGCGTAAGGCTTTACCACGACCAGTCACTTTACAAAGAACCCGGCGGTGGCATCACACCTGCACACGCAGATCAGTACTACTGGCCACTGAACAGTGACCGCACCATTACAGCGTGGATTCCGCTTCAAGCAGTTCCCAACAACATGGGGCCTTTGGGTTTTTATGCGAGAAGTCAATGGGTTGAATTTGGCCGAGACTTGGGTATTTCTGACGAAAGTGAAGAAAAAATTTCAGCCAACATGGCCAATCATGGCTTTGAGTTTGCGTCCAGTCCTTTTGATTTGGGTGAAATTAGTTTTCACTTGGGTTGGGTTTTTCACAAGGCAGGTGCCAATGTTTCTTCTCAACCACGTTCGGTCATGACCATCATTTACATGGATGAGAAAATGAAACTGGAAGCGGCGCTGAGCCCCATCCAGGCCAACGATGCCGCTCAGTGGTGCCCTGGGGTACAACCAGGAGAAATTGCGGCCAGCGACAAAAATCCTTTGCTTTATTCTCGTTAACGCCATTTGTTTTCAAGGGTCATCACGTGCACTCATTTAAGTGTTTCTTCCAAGTTCATTTCAATTTGAAATGGCAGTTCATCGCATTTAATCTCATTGCGATGGCTTTCTTTTGGCCTTCTGCCACGATGGCCAATAAGCTTGAAATCGAACGTATAGAACCACCCAATTGGTGGGTAGGCATGAAAGATCAACAGGTAGAACTGATGCTGCATGCGTCCAATATTGCCCGAGCCATACCCACCCTCACTTACCCCGGTGTCAAGTTGTTGCGTACAGATGTTTCTGACAACCCAAACTATCTGTGGATCACTTTGAACATCGCACCCCAAACGAAGCCTGGTCTTTTGAATATTTCACTGAGGCATGGTCAAACCACCACATCATTGAAATATGCACTAGAAGCACGGGCACCCCAGTCAGCCTCTCGTGCAGGCTTCACCAGTGCAGATGTCGTTCTCAACCTCATGCCTGACCGCTTTGCCAATGGTGACCCTAGCAACGATAACCAACCAGGCTTTGAAGACAAAGCCAATCGTCAATCACTGCATGGCCGGCATGGTGGTGACATTGCAGGCATTGACAAGCACTTGGACTATGTTGCCAAGATGGGCTTCACAGCCATCTGGCCTACCCCACTGATTGAAAACAATCAGCCAACACACTCTTACCACGGCTACGCAAGTACAGACAACTACCGCATCGATGCACGCTACGGTAGCAACGAAGACTACAAAAAGATGGTAGCCAACGCACGTCAAAAAGGCTTGAAAGTCATTCAAGACATTGTGCCCAATCACATTGGTCATCACCATTGGTGGTTGCGTGACCCACCATCCGATGACTGGATCAGTCATCGCAACACCTTCAAACCTACCAACCACGCCAGAACGACTATCAGCGACCCCTATGCCTCTGTAGCAGACCGAGAAGCTTTCACAAGTGGTTGGTTTGCCCCCTCCATGCCAGACTTGAATGCCAAAAATCCAAAGGTGGCCAAGTACCTGATTCAAAACGCCATCTGGTGGGTTGAATACGCTGGCTTGGCGGGTATTCGTGTGGACACGTATGGCTATTCAGACAAGGCCTTCATCAACGAATGGGTGCGCAGAATTCTTCAAGAATATCCTCGTTTGGGCATTGTCGGAGAAGAATGGACAGACAATCCAGCAGTTCAATCGTATTGGTCAGCGTGATGGACTTTGTCTTGCAGGGTCAAGTACTCAAAGGATTTGCTGAGCCAGAGGCTTGGAATACCGGCCTTCGGCGGGTTTATGAGTCTTTGGCCAATGACCAACTGGTGTCTAAACCCCATGATCTCATGCTGTTTGATGGCAACCATGACACCCCTAGATTGTTCAGCGTCTTAAACCAAGACCCAGAGTTGACGCGCATGGTGTTGGCTTATATCTTGACCATGAACCGCACGCCTCAGCTTTACTATGGCACCGAAGTTTTGTTAACCAGCCCTAAAAAACAC
>JBEDKQ010000020.1:0-14151 GCA_041172085.1 Pseudomonadota bacterium
CATCATGGACGCGCTTGATCCCATTGTTTTGGCCAGGTTGCAATTTGCAGCCAACATCACGTTTCACATTTTGTTCCCCACAATCAGCATCGCATTGGGGTGGTTTTTGCTGTTTTTCAAAACTCGATTTGTTGCCACGGGCCAGCAGTATTGGATGGATGCCTACCAGTTTTGGGTCAAGATCTTTGCACTGACCTTTGCCTTGGGTGTGGTCAGTGGCATCACCATGAGCTTCCAGTTCGGAACCAATTGGCCAGGCTTTATGAACACAGTGGGCAATGTGGCAGGCCCCTTGCTGGCCTATGAGGTGCTGACGGCATTCTTTTTGGAGGCCACCTTCTTGGGCATCATGCTGTTTGGCCGAGGACGCGTGAGCGAAAGTGTGCACACCTTGGCCACTTGGTTGGTGGCTTTAGGCACCACTGCGTCAGCTTTTTGGATTTTGGCCCTCAACTCATGGATGCACACACCTGCAGGCTTTGAGATGATCAACGGACAAGCCCACGTCACAAGTTGGTTGGAGGTCATCTTCAACCCCTCGTTTCCTTATCGCATGACGCACATGCTGATAGCCTCTGGCTTGACGGGTTCGGGTTCAGCGCTTATCGCTGGCTCAAAAACGATCGTGCCAAAGACGTGATGGCCGCTTTGCGCACGGGTGTGATGGTGGCCGCCGTGCTCATTCCAGTGCAAATTGTGGTTGGCGATTTACATGGACTCAACACTCTTAAATACCAACCCGCCAAATTGGCAGCGATGGAAGGTATTTGGGAAACACAAAGTGGCGTGCCTGCGGTATTGTTTGCCATACCAGACAAAGCCACGCAATCTAACCGATATGAAATTGCCATCCCCAAGTTGGCGTCTTTTTATCTGACGCACGATTGGAACGGAGAGGTCAAGGGCATCAAAGATTTTGGTGATCAGCATCCGCCTGTAGGACCTGTTTTTTGGGCATTTCGCATCATGGTGGGCATGGGGCTTCTGATGCTGGCGGTCAGTTGGTTTGCAAGCTACGAGCTTAAGTTTAAAAATACCCTTTCTCAGCGCACTGCCATGATCTTGGTGGCCATGACTTTTGCGGGCTGGGTGGCGCTTGTGTCGGGGTGGTACGTTACAGAAATTGGTCGTCAACCCTGGCTGGTGCATTGCGTTTTGACGACGGCCCAAGCTGCCTCGCAAGTGCCTGCGGGAAACATTGCGCTTTCGTTGGCCTTGTATCTCACTTTGTATGCGGCCTTGCTGAGTGCCTACGTGTCAGTGGTTTTTTACCTTGCCAAAAAGGCGGTGGATGGCGGGCTTGAAACCAATACCAACCTGAAAGAGTTAAGCCATGTCTGAGTTTGGTGTGAATTTGATGACCCCAGCCGGGTGGCTTCCTTTGGCATTTGCATTGGTCATGGCCTTGTCTATGCTGGCTTACGTCATTTTGGATGGCTACGACCTGGGTGTAGGTGCTTTGCTTGACAGCGCCGATTCAGTGGCACAAAAAGACATCATGATTGCCAGCATTGGCCCATTTTGGGACGCTAACGAAACCTGGCTGGTGTTGGGCGTGGGTGTTTTGTTGGTCGGTTTTCCCATGGCCCATGGCGTTATTTTGGGCGCTTTGTATTTGCCTGTCGCTCTCATGCTGGTGGCCTTGTCTTTGCGGGGTGTGGCGTTTGACTTTCGGGTCAAGGCCAAGGCACAGCATCGCCCTTTGTGGGACAAAACTTTTTACATCGGCTCCTTGCTCGCCTCTTGGTCGCAAGGCTTTATGTTGGGACAGCTCATCACGGGCTTTCAACAAGATGCGACAGGTTATTTGTTCAGCGCCCTGATTGGCTTTTGCTTGGTATTTGCCTACCGCTTATTGGGCGCTGGGTGGTTGATCATGAAAACTGAAGGCGCGCTGCAATTGCAGGCTGTCGAGTGGGCCAAGGCTAGCTTGTGGTTGACTGCGGCAGGCGTGTTGGCCATTTCTGTGGCCACACCTTTGGTCAGTCCACGGATCTTCGACAAATGGTTCAGCTTTCCAAACTTGCTGATGCTGTTGCCCATTCCAGCCATGACACTTGCCTTGTTCTTGGTCATAAGACGTAGTTTGTCTAGATTGCCAACACGCTTTGCGCAAGGAAATCAATACGGGGCAGGTGTGCCATTCGCCAGTACCGTGGGTATCTTTTTGCTGTCTTTTTATGGTTTGGCCTACAGCCTGTTCCCATGGTTGGTCATTGACAAGATCAACATTTGGCAAGCAGCCAGTTCACCAGAGGCACTGCTGGTCATTTTCTACGGCGTCGTGCTTGTGCTACCTGTGATCATTGGCTACACAGTCTTTGCTTACCGAGTGTTTTGGGGTAAGTCGACCCAGCTTCGCTATTGAGCGCTTGCTCTTGGGTTATGGTTTTTGCCCAATGAATCCCACCAGTGCCGACAGGCCGCTGTGGCCACGACCTTCATCGACTTCTTCAAGATAGGTTTGAAGGTCTAAGACTTTGTAGCCTTCAAACGAGCTGCGCAGCAACGCTTCGTCGTACAGGTTTTCAAGAATGCCAGGGCCACCTGTTGTGTATTGCATTTGCGCCTTGCCATAGCCTTGAATGATCAAGGTGCCACCGGGTTTGAGTGCGAAATTTAATTTATCAAAGAGTTGTGTGCGAGCTTGTGGATCGGCAAACTGAAAGAAGATGCCTGCAATGGTGTCGTATTGGTTGGCCTTCCAATCAAAGCTTTCCCAGTCACTGCAATGAAAGTTGACGTTGACTTTGTGTTTGCGTGCCAATTTTTGGGCCTTCTCAATGGCGACAGGCGAGAAGTCAAAGGCATCTACATCAAACCCTTGGGACGCCAGCCACACACTGTTCCGGCCTTCACCATCTGCGATCGACAAGGCTTTGCCTTTTTGCAGAAAGGGTGTTTTGTCAGCCAAGTATTGGTTGGGTTTTTCACCAAAAAGGTAATCGCCCGACGAGAAGCGTTCATTCCAACGCGCCAATGGGTTTGAAAACTGCGTCATCTTTAAAAAGCTTCTTTCTCAGCTTCAAGATAAGCAAGACTGATGTATTTGCCAATGTTGCCCTCAAAACCCTGCATGTCTTTGGCACGCTTTAAAACGCGTGCGTCTTTCATCACCATGGCCTTGGCTTCTGCTTCTGATTTGCCGTCTTTGACAGCTTGTAAGCATGGGTCCCAAATGCCAGCCATGAACTCCCCGTAGGTTTGCAATAAATCCTTAGCCGGTTGTCCGTGTCCTGGAAGCCAAAGTTGTTCGCCCACACTTTCATTGAGTGCTTTGTAGTATTTGAAGGTACCCAGATAAGAGCCATCATCGATGTTGGCAATGCGGTTGGCCATGGCAATGTCACCAACGCTGGTAACTTTGTCTTGAACGACTTGCACGCACAAGTCGGCATCTGTGTGAGCGCGTCCGTAATGGTGCATCACAAAGTCGACATCGCCTATCCTGATTTTTTGACCATGGGTGACAACTGTGTTGGGCGCAATTGTTTTGGTGCCCACTGTCGATTGATTGGTCCAGCGCTCCATCAAAACGCGCCAAGAGTTACCCGCATTGCTTTTGATGGTCTCAATGGTTTTTGCCAAGGCATATATGGGCAACTGTGAACCGTATTCTTCAACGAAGGCATGGTTGCCCAGCCAATGATCGCCATGGAAGTGGCTGTTAAAAACAGCGATCACGGGCAAAGGCGTCACTTTTTTGATCATGCGAATGGCCATTTGGCCAATTTGCAATGAACTGCCAGAGTCCAATATCACGACCCCTGCTGAAGTGACCACAAAGCACACGTTGGACATCATGCCGCGATTGCAAAGATCATCCAAACGCGTTTTGACAGTTGTACAGGTGGTATGTCTTTGACAGGTGGTCCCATCAAAAAGTCTTTGACATCAGCTGCAAATGTTTGCGCCTCTGGCCACATGCCCACTGCGCCCAAGCCTAAAGCAGTGGCGCCCAAAAAGGAACGACGCTTTAGGGTGGTTTGCACCAAGGTTCTTGATTGAGCTTGTGACATGAAAAGTGATTCCTTTATGCAACGTAACCTGGGTTGGGCAAACCACCCGTAATTTTGGGTGTGTTCAGTTGACGTGGCTTGATGCGGCCATTGGGTTGGGTTTTGAGCCATTGCTCCACCACGTCCCAAACCTGCTTGTTGCCTTGCGTACGTGCTTCTTCAGCCACGGGCGCCCAGCCAGCTACTTTGTATTTTTTACCAGACTCAATGAGCTTGCCATTCAAACGCATTTCTTCAATGCGCTTGCCCATGCCTGCTGTTGGATTGCATTGGTATTGCAAGCCGCCTACGCGAACCATGTCGCCACCTTGTTGGTAGTAGGGGTCTGGGTTGAACAGGTTGTCGCAAACGTCTTCCAGAATTGTCTTGATCGTCTCGCCTGTCATTTCTGTGACGGTGGCATAAGAGTAGGTGGTGGCTGTCATGTCGAGCAACCATTCTCGCGTAATGGCTTGACCCGGTAAGAGGGTCGTGCCCCAGCGGAAACCAGGGGAGAAGGCAATCTCGGCGCCTTGAACATCCATCAAGGCATCGACCAACAATTGGTCGCCTGTGCCGTTGAAGTTGCCACGGCGATACAAGAGGCCTTCAGAGATGCCGAGCTTTTCATTCAACTTGCTTTCGTAGGGCGCACGAATCTTAGTGATGAGCGCATCCATCTCTTTGTCGGCAGGTAACATGTTGGAGAACACGGGCAGCAACTTGTAACGGAAATCGGTAACGCGCTTTTCCTTCACTTCAAAGTCGAGCACGCCCAAGAACTTGCCGTTGGAGCCAGCATTGGTGACGATGGTTTTGCCACCTTTGTTGCTAACCAATGTGGCCACAGGCATACCGTCGTGGGTGTGTCCACCCATGATGGCGTCGATACCGCTGACGCGACTGGCCATCTTGAGGTCTACGTCCATGCCATTGTGGCTAAGGACCACCACAACCTGCGCGCCTTTACCGCGGGCTTCATTGACCATGGCTTGCATGTTCTCGTCTTGAATGCCAAAGGCCCAGTCGGCCACCATGTAGCGTGGGTTGGCAATAGGGGTGTAGGGGAAGGCTTGTCCTATGATGGCGCAAGGAACGCCATTCATTTCTTTGATGACGTAGGGCTTGAAGACGGGATCGCCGAAGTCTTGGGTCTTGATGTTTTGCGCGACAAACTCAACTTTTCCAGCGAAATCCTTCTCGACAATTTCTTTGACACGGTCCATGCCCAGGGTGAACTCCCAGTGACCGGTCATGACATCAACGCCTAGCAATTTGCAGGCATCGACCATGTCTTGACCGTTGGTCCACAAGCATGTGCCCGAACCTTGCCATGTATCTCCGCCGTCCAACAACAAAGCACCAGGACGGCTGGCCTTCATGCGTTTGACCAAGGTGGCCAAGTGTGCAAAACCGCCCACTTTGCCGTAACGGGCAGCCGCTTTTTCGTAATTCAAATAGGTGAGGGCGTGTGCCTCTGCGGTGCCAGGGCGAATGTTTGCAAACTTCAGCAAATGCTCGCCCACCAAGTGAGGCAAGTTGCCCTTCATGCTACCCAAGCCCAAGTTAATGCTGGGCTCGCGGAAATAAATGGGCTTGAGTTGTGCGTGGCAATCGGTCATGTGCAAAAAGGACACATTGCCAAATTTGGGAATGTCGTAAAGACCGTTGGCCGCAGTTGCCGCGTCTGCATCGGCATAGGTGCCCATGCCCAAGCCAGCCATGGTGCCTGCACCCAGGACTTGCATAAATTCACGTTTTGAGAGGTTCATACTTTTGTCTTCGCTAATATATGGCGAGCAAAAAAACCCGGACGAACCGGGTTTTGGATTTGCATTATTTGTTCACGGGAGATTGGGGGTCTAGCAACAAACCCACCACATGGCGTACTTGTGCTTCAGTCAAGATGCCACTGTGGCCTGCACGTGGCATGTTGGAGCAAGCGTTGTAGGCTTTTGAATTCCAAATTTTGCCCCAGGTATATTCGACGATAGGCTTGGCTGCAGCGCTGTTGGGATCGGTGATGCCGCGAATCTTGCCGTAGTTGTGCAAGCTTGGGCCAATGGTGCCGTAAGAAATTTCTTTCTCGTCGATCTTGTGGCAGTTGTAGCAATTGCCGCCGTTCACAGTTTTTTCGTCGTCGGTGAAAGTTAGGCCGCGACCGTTTTGAGCAATTTTTTCGCCTTCTTTCCAGTCGCCGATGAATTTGCCATCGGAGGGCCACTTGATGGCCTTCATGTTGATCTCTTCAATGCGCTTGGCGGTCTTTTCGTCCAATGGCTTGCCGGTTGCGTCGGCTTCACTGCAAGCCTGATTGGTTTCATCTGTGTTCAGAAGGCTGGCTTTAACGATGCCTTCATCACGAAATGATGCTTTGATAATTTGTTGGGTGAGAGCGTTAAGGTCTGCTACTGTGGGTGCGGAAGCGCAACCAACCACCAGCAGTGCGACAGAAGCCACTGCCAAAACCGTGCGAAGTTTTGAGTTCATTTTTTTCATTGCTGTTGCTCCGAATTAACGCTTGATAGCGGGTGCAATGGATGCTGAACCCTGAGAGTTCACGCCAAGGTAGACGCCCAATGCAATGGTGGCATCGCTGGCAAACCCAGGGTAGGGGAAACGTTGCTGACGGTAGCAATCGTTCAAGCGTTGTTGCATGCCCCACATTTGACCGTTGGACACACGGTAGGCTGGCCATGCGGCAAAACCGATACCGTCACCTGGGTTCTTGGTTAGATTGGGTAAGTCTTGCAAGCGAATGCGTTTGCCATCTTCAGCATGGCATGAAGCGCAAGAAAAGTCGTGTGGTCCACCTCGTTGGAAAAATAGACGTTTGCCCACTTCGTAAAAGGTTTTTTCGCTTTGATGCACTTGAGACAAATTGAATTTCATGCCCTTTGACTCAGCCGAGATCCAAGTGGCCAATGCAGTCATGTTAACTTGCTCGCCTTTACCAAAAGGCGTTTTGGCAATTTCTGCGGCATTGAAGCCCTGCAAGGTTTCCATGCAAGTGAGCAGGCGAGACTCCAAGTCTTGCACGCGGCCTGTATCCGCAAAGTACTTGGGGAGTTCGACAAAAGCACCTTTGTAAACACCAGGACCTTTACCCAGGTCACATTTTTCGAGTGACGCATTTTTAGGCCCACGTTTTTGAGTCCACAAGCCTTCACCTTTGGCTTCAAACAAGTCGGCTGGATTGCCGTCTTGCAACATGGCGCGATATTCATCAATGCCTTGGCTGGCAGTCTTTTGCGCCAAGCTACCTAGGCTGACGGTCATAAAACCTGCAGCCAATAAAAGGGAAAGCGAATGCTTCATGGTCACCTCAATGTGTCAACTTCTTCAACTGAAAAAAGGGTGAAGTTTTGTCTTCACCCTTCATGTGCCGTTTGGTGCTTTAAGACACCGTGGCTTCATCTGTGCGTGTGTCGCCTCTGTTGTCTTTCCAAGTGATTGCAATTTTGTCGCCAGCTTTGGCGCCTTTGACCGCAAATTGCATGAACGGATTTTTGGACACAGCGGGACCCCATTCAGCATTCAAAACTGTCTTGCCATTGTGTGTGGCTGTGACTTCTTGAATGAACCATGCGGGGATCGTTTTGCCAGCAGCGTCTTTGCGCTGACCGGTTTCCATTTCGTGACTCATCAGAACACGAACAGTTGCTTTGTCGCCAGCGGCTTGGGCGCGAATGCGCATTGGATCTGCCATTTTTTCTCTCCTGAATATGTATGGATGAACTGATAGGTGAGGGGGATTAACCGCCGCAACCACCCAAAGTTACTTTGACTTCTTTTTTGGCGAACAAGGCTTTGCCGTCAGCCATGATGGCAACAGCATAAACGTCGGATGATTGGCCCATTTTGGCGCGTGTTGAGAAGTTGGCATCTACAGCATCGCTGACATGGAACATGGCAACCAGAGCAGAAGGGTTCTTTTCAACCAAGACCAGCAATTGCTTGACGCCTGCTAAGTTTGTGCTGGCACCCAAGGGCACCACAGCGCCGTTTTCGGCGATGTCTGGACCTGTGATGGTGACGTCTTTGCTTTCTGCAATGGCGCCGCCGCCATAAGCTTTAACCGCGTCTTGAATTGACTTGGCATCGAAGCCTACTTTGTTGAAGGCAGCGTGAGCAAATTGTGGGAAACCTGCTGATGCCAGTAGGCCCGCAACCACCATGCTCTGTTTGATTGTCTCGCGACGTGTTTGCATCTGAATTCTCCTTGTGAATAAGTTGATGCTAATGAAATTTTGGTCAAAGTCAATTAGTGAGCTTTGACTTCTCCTATCTTGTAGCGCCAGTGGCGATCCAGTTGGCAATGATCTTTGCATCTGCTTCGCCAATGTTTTGCGCAGGCATGGGAATTGGCCCCCAAACCCCTGCACCACCCGCTTTGATTTTGCCAGTCAAATATTCGACTTTGCCAGGATATTTTTTGGCGATTTCATTAAAACCGGGTCCGACAATCTTCTTGTCGACACCGTGACATGCCGTGCAAGTGTTCTTGCTGAGCAATGCCATCACAGCTTTGGTGTCTGATTTGCCTTCATTGGTTTTGGCAGACGCTGCTGCGCTTGCGATGGGCGGAGCCGGCACGGCACTTGTTTTGCCAGTGTTGCCTTCAGGCTTGGTGGTGTCTGCGCCTTTTTGCTGGCCAACAATACGATTCTGTTCGCTCAAATTGCCATGGGCATTGCGCGCAAAGTCAGGCAAGAAAGATGCGACTTTGGGTTCAGGCACACAGTCCTTCATGCAAATCACATTGTTGGTGTCGGGCTTAAAGGGACCACCAAATTCTTTGCCAGGCCACATCGCATGCGCTGTGGTCATGCCATTGCGATTGGGCATGCGTTTTTGAACTTCAGCTATATTTTTGTCAGACAAGACAAAATTGTCGGGCACGATGCCAGCTAAATTCAACAAGAAACCTGTCACGGCATAGACCTCTTCAGTGGTCAAGGTCTTGGGGTTGGTCCAAGGCATGGCACGGTTGATGTAGTCCCACAAAGTTGAAACAGTTGCCACCTTCATGATGGTGGTGCGTCCCGGAAAGTCGGCGCGTGTGAGATTTGCCACACGACCAGTTTTGATGTCTTCAGCAGTTGTGCCGCCAATCAAAGGACTGAAGACTTCATTGGATTCACCAAAAATACCATGACAATGCGCGCATTTGGCTTCCCATACATCTTGGCCTTTAGCGACAGAACCCGAGCCTGCAGGTAAGCCTTTAAAGTCAGGCCGAACATCGATGTCCCAAGCCGCTATTTCTTTGGCAGTTGCGTCACGACCCACACCCGGATATTTGTTACTTTGTGCAAACGCGGTTGCGCCTGTTAAGCAGATGGCGATGACCCACGCAATTTTAGGAAACTTGAACATTTTTCACCTCGCCATTTTCTTGCACCAACCATGACTGAATGGCATTGTTGTGATAGATGGAGCGTGTGCCACGGACATCACGCAACTGCTTGTACATGGGCTGCACATAACCTGTTTCGTCTTGCGCGCGACTTTGAATGATGGCTGGCTTGCCGTCCCAAACCCAATCTAAGTTGAATCGGGTCAGGGCTTTTGAAAGCACAGGCGTTTCTAGACGCGCTTGGCGCCAATTGCGACCGCCATCTGTAGACACATCCACACGCTTGATCTTGCCTTTGCCCGACCAAGCCAAGCCAGTGATGTTGTAGAAGCCTTTGTCCAACAAAACTTGGCCGCCCGAGGGCGTAGTGACCACGCTCTTGCATTCTTGAATGTTGGTGTACTGGCGATGCAAACCGCTTGGCTGCAAATCAATGTAGTGAATAGCTTCATCTTTGGCGGCGTAGGGTTGGTCACCGACTTCTACGCGGCGCAAATACTTGACCCAACTCACACCTTGTACGCCCGGTACTACCAAGCGCAAAGGGTAACCATTTTCAGGGCGCAACATTTCGCCGTTTTGGCCGTAAGCCACCAACACCTCACCGGACGTAATAAGGCTCATGGGAATGGTGCGCGTCATGGAGGAGCCGTCGCCGCCCTCTGCCAAAACAAACTTGCCATTTTTCAAATCGGCGCCTGCCAATTCAAGCAATGTCATGAGGGGTACGCCTGTGAACTCACTGCATGACAACATGCCGTGGGTGTATTGCACTGTGGGCACCGCTACGTTGCCCCAATCTACTGCCGTATTGGCACCGCACTCGATGAAGTGAAAGCGCGATACAGATGGCAAGCGCATGATTTCGTCCATGGTGAAAACCTTGGGGTTTTTCACCATGCCATTGATCATGAAGCGGTGCTTAGAGGGGTCAATGTCCCACCATCCTTGGTGGTGACGTTCGAAGTGCAGGCCGCTGGGCGTGACGATACCAAATAAAGATTGCAAGGGTGCAAAGGACACCGAAGCCTGAGTCGTTTGAGTTAAGCCAGGGCTTTGGCGACGTTGCAAATTGGACTCGTACTTCGACGGCTTGCCGTAACCTTCTGTTGCGACGCCTTGGCCCAAGCCTGTGGCGTGCTCAGGCAAGTTCAGAATGTTGGGGTCGCCACCCTCGGTAGGGATAGGGTTACTCTGTGCAAAAGCTTTGGGTGCTGAAACAGCCGCAACGCCTGCTGCAGTGGCAGTAGAAGCTGCAGCGAAAGCACGCCGAATGAAATCTCGACGGCCTTGTTTCCCTTCAGTAAAAACCGTTTTGACATCGGTAGGTGTAAGGAAGTTTTCTGGCGCCTTCAGCACTCGGCCTGAAGAATTGAATTGCTCTTTCACTGTATCTCCTTGTTGGGCTCTGGCACAAAAACCTGATCAATTTTTATATAAGTAATGACTTATTTAATGAGCGGATTCTCAGTTGTGCTGCTGAACTCAAAATTACATGTTCACGTTTCCAATTGTGGAAGAAGCCATGTCAACAGAATTGATTTAAGTCAATGTCGTTGAAATATAGCGCGCAGTCATTGGCAAGCACTGCTTGCGGATGAGCTGAATCATCACCATTTAATCTATGGATGTCATCAGAGCATACCCTAGGGGGTAAGGTAAGCTATGCGTCAGCTTTTACTTGAACTTGTAGTGATCACGATTCAATACGGCGGCGATTGCCGTAACTTCTTCGGGGAAGAAGCCCAAATTAAGTTCTGTGTTGCACTGTTCAACCATGCCTCTTAAAAACCCAGGCGTGTTAATGCGGCCTTGTGGTTTGTACATGGCACTGCCGTCGCCACCCACACGCCTTTGGTGGCACGAATCGCATTTGTTTTGAGCAATGAGTTGTGCCCCCAATTTCAAATCTGCATCTTTGAACAATGCTGGTTGTGCAAAGGCACTGTTGCTGAGCAACAGGCCCAAAGCAAAGGTATTTTTCGACAAGCGCCAGAAGAAATTCAATTGCTTCATTTGGCGCCCGACAGAATCCAAGTGGCCAATAGGGCGGCATCGGAATCACTCAAAGCGGCCTGAGCAGGCATTGGCACAGGGCCCCACTTGCCAGAACCTCCGGCTTTAATGCTTTTTGCCAAATTTGCGGCAGCATCGTTTTGACCCGAATATTTTTTAGCGACATCCAAGTAGGAGGGGCCTACAAGTTTTTTCTCAACTGTATGACAGGCCATGCATGCATTTTTCTTGGCCAAATCTAGATTTGCCAAGGCCGGCAAAGAAGTTGCGCCAGCCAGTATCAATGTAATCGCTTTGATGCTCATAAGATCTCTTTAATTGAATATATAACTGGCGACTAATTTAACTTAAATTACGCATCAATTTGAGCGCTGTGAGTGCATGTTTGGCTCGGTATTTTCCCCATGAAGCCGCATGCGCCAATGTGTGTTTTTGCTACGCGCGCAGGGCTTTTCTGGCCATGGCAATGCGTTCATCAAGATAGTTGCCGTAAAAGTCTGGCAGATAGCCACCCTCCATGCGGTCTGCCACTTCCTGTCCTCTGGGGCCAAAGAACAGAAGAGTGGGCGCGATGCTGACTCGCCATTGTTTGACCACTTGGTCGTGCGATAGCAACTGGCCCGTGAATCCCTTCACTTGTTGCTCGCTGCGCATGTCCACTTGAACAATTGGAAACCCTTGTTTTTGCATGGGGCCAAGGTAGTTGTTCCTGGCCATTCTGCAATAAGGGCAACCCGTCAAACTGACCATGACGATGAGGGGTTCTTTGATTTTCAGGGCATTTTCTAGTTCGTCGGGCAATGAAACAGAAGCGGGTAACACTGCAGGTGCTGCTTCAGCTTGCAAATGTGCCAAAGTCAACACACCCGCTAAGTTGCGCGCAAGCCGTTTGCAAAAGGTCCTTCGAGAGACCTCAGGCAATGAAAAGGCAAGTTGCTTGTGCATGACAAAGTGACAAAAAAAAAGAGACAATTGAAGGCTTGCCCCAGTCTGTTGGCTGTGGTCACCCATTTTAGGGTGCTGTTTTATATCAGTATTGAATGAATTATTGGGGAAGTTCGTGAATCTCGCAAGTCTGCTAGAAACTTATGGTGACCATTGGGTCCTGGCTGTCGGCGGAGGGCTCATAGGCTTGCTGTTTGGGTTCAGTGCACAACGGTCTAAATTTTGTGCACGAGCAGCAGTCATCGAGAGCTGTGAAGGTGAGTGGCGCCAACGCTTTGCAGGTTGGATGTTGGCCTTCGCAACTGCCATGTTGTTGGTACAAGTTGCCATGAGTCTCGAATTATTAAACCCGTCCAGTTCTCGCCATTTGGGCTCACAGGGCAGCATCTCAGGATCCGTGCTGGGCGGACTGATGTTTGGGGTTGGCATGATCATGACCCGCGGCTGCGCGAGCAGATTGATTATTCTCTCTGCCAATGGCAATTTGCGCGCTTGGATTTCTGGGTTGGTATTTGCCGTGACGGTTCAAGCCACTATTTCCGGCGCCTTAGCCCCCGCGCGTCAACAGATCGCTTCTTGGTGGGTCGTGGATGGTGGACCTCAGCGAAACATCTTGACCATGTTGGGCACATCAACTTGGATGGGCTTGGGGTCTGGCTTGCTCATTCTGGGTATTGCCATTTGGCGATTCCGCGCTGCAGCGGGAGGCCCTAAGCAACTTATTTTGGGGAACATTTGTGTGGGCTTGGCCATTGCCCTGGGCTGGTTTTTTACCCAATGGGTTGCCAGCGCTTCTTTTGAACCTGTTGCTGTTCAAGGCTTGTCTTTCAGTGGTCCCTCTGCTGAATGGTTAAACCGCGTGTTGTTTACTGAAACCGCGCCCAAGGTCGGCTTTGATGCAGGATTGTTACCTGGCGTCTTCATTGGCTCCTTCATTGCGGCCGTTTTATTTGGCGACTTCAAATTTGAAGGTTTTCAAACAGAAAACAAACTGGGCCATTACCTTAGCGGTGCAATTTTGATGGGATTTGGTGCCGTCTTGGCGGGTGGTTGTACTGTAGGGGCGGGTATGTCCGGCGGTATTGTTTTTTCAAATACCGCATGGTTGACACTTTTATCCATTGTTGCGGGATCTGCACTCACTTATAAATTCTTGAAGTCTATTGGCGCACCTACCTGAGGTGCACTTAGTGCTTTGACGAGTTGGTGTTGATGTAAGTCAAATTTCAGCAGCATCTAACTGCTAGCATCCATATCAGTCCAAGCTGATATAAAAGGTTGCTCTTGAGTGCTTCACTGAATGAACTCGTTGAAATTTATGGCGAAGGCGCTGTGCTAGCGGCCGGCGGCGCTGTCATCGGCCTTTTCTTTGGCTTCTTTGCGCAACGATCGAAGTTTTGTTTGCGTGCTGCCGTCATTGATTTTTGGCACGGTCATTTCAAAGACAAACTGTCAATTTGGCTTTTGGCTTTTTCAGCAGCTGTGATGGCCACACAAGCGCTGGTTTTGTGGGGAGGTCTAGACAGCAGTGCGGCACGACAGATTGCTGCACGTGGCAGTTTGTCGGGTGCCATCATCGGCGGCTTGCTGTTTGGTATTGGCATGATCTTGACTCGCGGATGTGCCAGTCGGCTGCTTATCCTTTCTGCCAACGGTAACTTGCGAGCCTTGCTTTCAGGTTTGATTTTTGCCGTCGTGGCGCAATCAAGTTTGTCTGGCGCACTGATGCCTGTCAGGATTGCTGTTGGTGAGTGGTCCACCTTGGAGGGTGGACCGGGCCGAGATTTGTTAGCCTTGTCGGGTACGGGGCATGTGACTGGTTTGGTCATTGGC
>JBEDKQ010000020.1:14200-42240 GCA_041172085.1 Pseudomonadota bacterium
GCAAGCAAACCCGTCATGGTCTGGGTGGGTGGCATTGGCACGGGCTTGAGTGTTGCCGCTGCTTGGGGCTTCACCCAATGGGTTGCCAGCAACTCATTTGAACCGATCCAAATTCAAGGCCTGACGTTCAGCGGCCCTTCTGCTGAATGGTTGATGCGAGTCTTGCAATCACCCGCACCCAAAATTGGTTTTGAATTTGGCTTGTTGCCAGGTGTTTTCTTGGGCTCTTTTTTAGGTGCCATGGCTGGCAAAGAGTTCAAGTTAGAAGGCTTTAAAGACGGCTACAGCATGCGGCGCTATATTGCGGGGGCAGTGCTAATGGGCTTTGGCTCGATGCTGGCCGGGGGCTGTGCCATTGGTGCGGGCGTGACAGGTGGCGCTATCTTTGCCTTGACCGCATGGGTTACTCTGCTGGGCATGTGGGTGGGCGCCGGTTTAACCGATCGTTGGCTGGATTCACCAGCCAACGTGCGCTTGCCCTGAATGTTTACTTGCTGCTGAGGTATTCAGCAACCGCAGCCATTTCTAGGGGGGTCATCTTGACCACAATGGAATGCATTACGGCATTGTCATTGGTCCGTTCACGTGTGTTGAATTGCTTCAACTGCGTCTCGGTGTAAGCGGCGTATTGACCCGCAAGGCGGGGCAGTGACACGGTGCCTTTGGCTTCTGCACCATGGCAACTGGCGCAAGCAGGCACACCGCTGAATTTGTTGCCATTGTGAAACAAGTATTTTCCAACAGATGCCAGTCCGGCGTCTTTTGCTTCTTCTGTGGGCACACTTTGTTTTTCATAAAACTTGCCCACCGCCAACATTTCGTCGGGTGTTAGCTTGGCCACCATGTCACGCATGGCTGTGCTTTTGCGGGCACCGCTTTTGAAGTTTTCTAGTTGCTTGGCAATGTACTCATGGTGTTGTCCGGCCAAGCGAGGAAAAACCTCGCTAGAAGACTCGCCAGTGGCGCCATGGCAGAGAAAGCAGGAGCCAGAAATGATTTTCTTGGCTCTGGCTTCATCTGCTTGTGCCCATGCTGATGCGCAAAAGCTGAGCGTTGTGAGCGCAGCAGCTAGCACTTTGACGAAAGAAACAATCTTCATGCCGCCGTCTTAAGCCAAAGTATCTGCCCAAATATTACGCGCCCATGCCATGGCATAGCGGCCTTCTAATTCGTTGGCAGCGCTAGAAACGCCACCAGAACCTGGCACCGTCAACATGGTTTTCTTATCGGCATCGTAGGTGTGAACACTGGCCACGTGGACCACGTCTTCAGAGCTGACAAAACTGTAGCAAGTGTTGTTGTAAATGGGCTGCTTGTTGGGTTCTTTGCCCGTGAGCAAGGCGACAACTGCTGCGGCGCATGTTTTACCGTGTTGGTTGGCCATGTGTCCCGACTTCGGCATGGCGGGTGCAATTTGAATGGAGTCGCCCAACACGTGAATGTTTTTGGCAGCCTTAGATTCGAAGGTGAGGAAGTCAACTTCGCACCAACGTTTGTTGGCCGTGGCCAGGCCAGACTTAACGGCAATGTCGCCCGCACGCATGGGCGGAATGACATTCAAGACGGCTGCTTTGACATCGTCATTGAATTCAAACTTCAAAGTGTTGGTGGCGGCATCCACGTCGGTTGCGTTGTGTTTGCCGCGGTATTCAACGATGCCTTTGTAGCGCTCGGCCCAAGCCTTTTTGAACAATGGACCTTTGGAAGTGACATCGTCGTTGGCGTCCAAAATGAGGACCTTGCTTTTGGGCTTGGCTTTGCTGAAGTACTCGGCCACTTGGCAGGCACGCTCGTAAGGGCCGGGAGGGCAGCGGTAGGGAGCCAACGGAATTGACAAGGCATACACGCCGCCGTCGGGCATGGCTTCTAGTTGTTTGCGCAAGGCGACAGTTTGTGCACCAGCTTTCCACGCGTGCAGCACTTTTTCTTGGGCACCTGCTTTGCTCATGCCGGGTAAAGATTCCATCATGAAGTCGACGCCAGGCGACAAAATGAGCCTGTCGTATGGCACTTCTGAGCCGCCAGCCAATTTGACAATACGCTTGTCGGGGTCGATCTGTGTGGCGTAGTCTTTGATCAAGTTGACACCATGACGTTTGACCAAGTTGTCATAGGACGTGGTGATGTCGGCCATGGTTTTGCTGCCGCCAATGACCAAATTGGAAATAGGGCAGGAGATGAAGCTGGCGTTGGGCTCGATCAAGGTCACTTGAATGCCATAGTCTGACCACATGCGAACGTATTTGGCAGCGGTTGCACCACCGTAGCCACCGCCCACAACAACAACTTTGGGACCATTGGCGCCGCCGATGGTGGCGCAGCCTGACATCAAGCCCATCGCACCCAAGGCAGAAGTTGCTGAAGCGGTTTGAATAAATTGACGACGTTTCATGACAACTCCTTATTTTTTCTGTGCAGCAAAGTAACCAGCTATAGCCTTTGGCCAACTGATGCATGATGGTGGCTGGCTTGCGGCCGGCTTTGAAGTCCAACATTTTTTTCACCATGTCGTCTTTGTTAGCGCCTGCCAATGATTCATTACCTGGCTCGGCACGACCGTTGGTGCCATGACAGTTGGCACAACCTGCAGCCCAGCTGCGAACGGTAAGAGGGTCGGGTGTTGATGCTGTTTGGGCAGATGCAACTGTGACAGTGCTCAGCAGAGCAGCCATTAGAAAAATTAGTTTGTTCATGGTATTTGGCTATTTCAATGGGGTACGAGTTGGGATTGGATTTAATTTAGGGGCGAAGGTAAACAAAACCTGAACGTGCTTGGAGTAGCGCCACTTCAGCAACACCAGAGGGAACTACGCTAGCTTCCATGACAACGCGGTCTTTGGGTATCTTGCGCGTGACCAGCGTGTTGTTGCACACTTTGAATTCCACACCCTTGGAGGCCAGGTCGCCAATACTGCCCGCAAAGCTTTCGCCAATCGCATTGGTGGCACCGTCTAACAAAAAGTCAATGCCAGGGCCATGCGTGACCACTGTAATTTTGGCCGTAGGATCTGCCGCCAAATGGTTGCGGATGTTGCCCATGGCGCGATAAGCCTGCGCCACGCCTTCGTTGATGTGATAGACCACTTTCACTTGCGCCATGGCCAGGTTGCAACAAGCCAAAGAAACCGTCAAGAGTGTTGTTCGGATGAGAGATTGTGTATTCATTAGCCGTTCCTTATTTAAGGGGATGTTATCTCTGCGTTGGGTGTCAGGAGCACAGTAATAACCCGACTTCAAACTGACGTGAGACTTTCAGTTGCAATTTGTGAGCAGACAGCGCGGCACAAGTCGACAAAACTTGGATTGGCAATACGGTAATAAATTTGAACGCCGTCTCGGCGTTTCTGGACAATGCCAGCTTGAAACAAGGTGCTGAGGTGCTGAGACATGTTGGATTGTGTGGTGTCGACGTCTTCGAGCAATTCGCTGACATTTTTCTCGCCATTGCACAGACAACTCATAATGCGCAAGCGCATAGGGGCAGACATGACTCGGAAAATTTCTGCGGCACGGTTGAACGTGGCATCGTCTTTTTCGAGGGTGTCGAACTGAATAGGTGGCTGGTTGCTCGTTCGCATACCCCGAAATATAGCTTGAAAGAAGTCAAGCTAATCAGTTGCGGGCTAACAAAAATCTATCTAAACAAGAATTAGGAGTTTGCTCAGCCTAATTCAGAACGAACCCATTTGACCAAGTCAGGGGCTGACCGTGCGCCAGAAACTCGGGAAACCTCCTTGCCCCCCTTAAAAATGGCAATGGTAGGAATGCTGCGAATATTGTGTTTGGCCCCCACCTCTTGGTGCGCTTCTGTATCGACTTTCACAAAACGAGCATGTGGTTCCAACATGGCGCAAGCCTTTTCGTATTCAGGCGCCATCATGCGACATGGACCGCACCACGGTGCCCAAAAGTCGACGACCACTGGCACTTCGCTTTTTGCAATTTGAGCTTCCAAGCCAGTGGCTGTGAGGCTAGCGGGATGTTTGTCAAACAGGGGCTTATGACAGCTGCCGCACGACAACTCGGCTTCCAATTGCGCCGTGGCAACCCGGTTGGTGGTGTTGCAGTGGGGACAAACCAAGTGTGTTTTCATGAGGACTCCATTTCAAGCTGATCCCTAACAAAGTGGCGATGGTTCTTAGCTTTTCAAGCACATCATGCCATCAGGCACTTGAAATGAATTGATCTAAGTTAAGTTCAAAGCGGATGAAGTCTCTTACATTGACGTTGCAAAGAATCGGTGCAGAATGTACGTGTCACTTTAAGGAGAATTTTGATGTTAAAGAATGTCGGCGGTACAGATCGCATTTTGCGAATCGTTGCAGGTCTTGTGTTGATGGCTTTGGCTGCAACCGGGCAAATAGGTGCATGGGGTTGGGTTGGCGCCATCATCCTTGCCACTGGCTTGTTTAGCTTTTGCGGTACTTATACCTTGTTTGGTTTTAGCACATGTCCAATGCCCAAAGATCAAGAGCCAACAACCTGATGTTGCTGGCCAGATAACTGATCAAAACCACTCAATTTGAGGCCAGCCCCGTTGGGCTGCCACTGCGCGCAATTTCACATCGCCTTGGGTCACGGTTGGGTGGCCCACTGCTTCTAGCAAGGGCAGATCATTGATGGAATCGCTGTAGCCCCAGGTTTCAAGCTGGGTCCACTGCAAATTCTGCTGCTTGCACCAAGCCTTGAGTCGATGCACTTTGCCTTCCCGCATGTTCAGCACGCCCTGTGCCTTGCCGGTGAATCTGCCATCTTGCACTTCTGCTTCCGTGGCAATCAATTCAGAAATGCCTAAATGCCTAGCCGTCAGTTCCGTGATGAATCGGTTGGTGGCAGTGGTCATCACCACTCGATCGCCTTTGGCTTGATGGGCTTTAATTTGGGCTTTGCCGCCTTCACACAATCGAGGTATGACCCAAGTGTTTAAAAACTCTTGGCGCATGGGTTCCCATTCTTGGGGTGTTTTGAGCGTCAGTGTGCCAATGTAAAACTCACAAAATGCTTGCACATCAACTGCGCCCAATTTGTAATCGCGCGCCATGGCTTCGTTCTTCGCCGAGAAGATCGCTTTGTCTAGCAATCCTTTGTCAATGAGGAAGTCGCACCACAGTTGATCGCTGTCGCCATCCAGCAGGGTGTGGTCTAGATCAAACAGGGCAAGGCGCATGTCAGTTGCTGCGCAGGTGCCAAGCTTTGGGGCGCGTGAAAGTAGCCAAGCCTTCGCGGGACAAGGTAAGGCCCACACCCGAGTGTCCGTAGCCACTCCATGGCAAGCGTGGGCTGACGCGGTCGCAGCAGTTCCAATACACCGTGCCAGCGCGCACTTGTGACAACACATCGCGGGCGTGTTGTTCGTTGGGGGTGTAAACGCCCGCTGTTAAGCCGTATTGCGTGTCGTTCATCAGGCGCACTGCCTCGGCATCATCACTGACTTTTTGGATGCCGATGATGGGGCCAAAGCTTTCGTCTCGCATCAGCGACATGCTGTGATTGACGTTGTCGAACACAGTGGCTTCAAACCAATTGCCTTTGCCACCCATGGGGCCTTTGCTGCGCTGACCGCCAATCAGGCAGCGCGCACCTTTGGCTTTGGCGTCGGCAATTTGATCTTCCAACACTTTGAGTTGAGGCGCACGCGTCAAGGGACCAAGGTAGGTGTCGGCAGCCATAGGGTCGCCCATTTTGAAAGTGCGAACTGTATCGACCAGTGCTTGGACGAATTGATCGTGAATGCTGGCGTGCACATAGATACGCTCAACAGAGCAGCAACTTTGACCCGCGTTGTACATCGCGCCATCGGCCAATGATTGCGCTGCAGCCACAGGGTCGGCATCGGCACAGACGTAGGTGGGGTCTTTGCCACCCAATTCCAATTGAAGCTTGGTCATGCGCGGCCCCATCACGTTGGCAATGTGCTGACCTGTGGCCAAAGAGCCCGTGAAAAACATGCCGTCGAGTTGCTGGGCCAGCAAGGCATTGCCTGTATCTGCCGCGCCAATCAGGGTTGCAAACACGTCAGCAGGAATACCTGCTTCGTGCAACAAGCGACCCATGGCCAAGCCACTCATGGCTGCAAATTCGGAGGGCTTGTACAAAATGGCATTGCCCATGAGCAAGCCTGGAACGAACACATTGCCACCCACAAACCAGGGGTAGTTCCATGCAGAAATATTGCCAATCAAACCCAAAGGAATGTGTTGAATTTGTTCGCACATGCCGTCTTGGTTGTAGACGGTTTCTGTTTTGAGAATGCCCTCGGCTTCTGCCAGAAAGAAATCAACGCGTCCCAAGAAGCCATTCAACTCATTGCGCGAATGCCCCAAGGGCTTGCCGGTTTCTTGCGTCATGATTTTGGCAAGGTCGTCCAGTTGCGTTTGGACCAAAGCACGGAAAGCTTTGATACAAGCCATGCGATCTGACAAAGGCGTGGCCGCCCAAGCAGCTTGTGCATTGCGCGCTTTTTGCGCTTTGATGGCCACCGCAGCACCGTCGTCAATGGGCAGTTGGGTCATCAGTTCTTCGGTGGCGGGATTGACAACGTCAAGCAGTTTCATAGATGTCCAATGTGTTCAAAGTCTTTGTGGTCCGATGCGGCTTGTTCAAGCAGCAGGCTGGTGACGCGCTGCATTCAAAAAGTCGGTCAGGATGGGGCTGTCGTCCAAGGTTCCCAACGCTGGTTTGTGAAATTCTGGATGCCACTGTACCGCAGCCACATAGGCCTTGCCTTGATGTCTGATGGCCTCTGGAATGCGGTCGTGAGGGCAGTAGGCCTCCACCACAAAGTTGGGCGCTAAATCTTTCACGCCTTGGTGGTGAATGCTGTTGACCTTGGCTGTTTGGGTGCCGCCCAGCAAGTGCGACAATTTACTTTTCGGGTCGAACTCAACGTCGTGCATGTTGAGGTCGTACTTCACGCCATCTCTGTGCATCAGCGCTTCGGGTCTTTGTGTGGCGATGTCTTGATACAAGGTGCCGCCAAACGCAACGTTGATCATTTGCATGCCTCGGCACACACCCAAAACTGGTTTTCCTGCGGCCACAAAGGCTTCAATCAATTTCTTTTCGTACGCGTCGCGTACCCGGTCGCCTGTCCAGCGCGGGTCCATCACTTCTTCACCATAACTGCCAGGCCACACATCGCTGCCGCCCATCAGCACCACACCATCGAGCCAGTTGGCGTAATCGTTTATTTGTGCATCGCCCACTTGCGTGTCACCTTCGGGCGACGGAATCATGACCGCCAAATCACCCTGGGACATGACCCAATGCGCAACAGACTGCTCAATGTATTGAAGTGTCTTGCCTTTGAAAATTGGACGTTCGTTGTCAGGATGAAAGAAGCAAGCAGAGATGCCAATTTTGAGACGTTTGGAATGAGAAGACATAACTGCGCTAGCCTTCAATTACATGGCAGCCTTGAACAGCTTTTCAAAATCGGCTGCAGTGCAAGGACGTGGGTTGGTTTGATGACAAATGTCGGCTGTGGCAATTTCGACCAAGCGCGCCATGTGCTCAGGCTTGACGCCATGCGTCGACAGGGTGCCAGTGATGCCGATGGCGGCTTTCAATTCTTTGAGCCATGCCACAAAGGCACTGCCGCCGCCTTTGACATTGCAGACATGGGCCAGTTCGTTGAATTTTTCAGGCACGGCTTCGTAATTCCAAGCCATTACCACATCGATCATCAGCGCATTGGCCAAGCCATGGTGCATGTCGACCACAGCGCCCAAGGCGTGCGCACAGGAGTGCACGGCGCCCAGATCTTTTTGGAAGGCAATGGCTCCCATCATGGACGACATCATCATGTCGCTGCGGGCTTTGAGGTTGCTGGGCTCATGCACAGCCGTGTGCAAGGCAGCCGCTCCAATGCGAGTGCCTTCCAAAGCAATGCCGTCGCACAAGGGATGGTAGGCAGGCGACAGATAGCTTTCAATGTTGTGCGTCAGTGCGTCCATACCCGTGGCTGCGGTAATTTTTCCGGGCAAACCTACTGTCAGTTCTGGATCGGCAAATACCGTTTGCGCCAAAAGTTTGGGATGGAAGATGACGCGCTTTTGGTGCGTGTCGTCTTCACTGACCACGCTAGAACGGCCTACTTCAGAGCCAGTGCCCGATGTGGTGGGCAGCGCCACAAAATAAGGCAGTACGCCCGAAATGCTGCGAACCTTGGGATGGTCCCATGCGTATTCCAAAATGGGGCCGTCGTGGGTGGCCGCCAAGCCCACCACTTTGGCCACATCCAATGAAGCACCGCCGCCCAAGCCAATGACGCAATCGGCTTTGTGTGCTTTGAAGGCCTCACCGCCAGCCGTCACTTGTGATGCCGTGGGGTTGCCATGAACGCCGGCATAGACCGACACATCCAAACCGTCAAGGTGGCTGATGAACTCCGCCATGAGTGGCAAGTCGGCCATGGCTTTGTCGGTGACGATGAGGGGGCGCTTGTAGCCTAGATCCTTCAAGTGTTTGCCGACCAACTTGCGGGCGCCCACGCCAAAGTGGATGGGGGTGGGGAAGGAAAATTTATCAATGCTCATGAGGGTGTCCAGTTTGATCTGAAAAATTAAATGATTTCGAAGTAGCGTTTGAGTTCCCAATCGGTGACGCCATCGAGCCATTGGCGCCACTCCCATTCGCGGGTGGCAGCAAAGTGATCGACAAATGTATCGCCTAACCAATCGCGTGCCACTTTGGATTGTTGGAAATTGCGCGTAGTTTCAATCAGGGTGCGAGGTGCACGGGGAATGTTTTCAGCTCCACCATTGGTGCCATGAATGGCAGGTGCTGTCAGCTTCATGCCTTTTTCTACGCCGTCTAAACCTGCCGCAATGACCGCGGCCATGGCCAGGTAAGGGTTGACATCAGCGCCAGGGCAACGTGTTTCAAGGCGTGTGGACTTTGGAGAGCCAGAAATGACTCTGAAGCTGGCCGTGCGGTTGTCAATGCCCCAAGTGGGTTTGACGGGTGCCCAGAAGCCATCCACCAAGCGCTTGTAGCTGTTGATGGTGGGCCAGAACATGGGTGCAAATTCCATCAAGTGTGCAACTTGGCCGGCCAAGTAACTTTCAAAAACTTTGCTCATGCCATGACGACCTTTGGCGTCGGCAAACAAATTCTTTTTGCCGTCACTCAGGCTTTGGTGAATGTGACCACTGCAGCCCGGTAGTGCGGCGTTCCACTTGGCCATGAAACTGGGCATGATGCCAAAGCGGGCGCCAATTTCTTTGGTGCCAGTTTTGAACAAGATGGCGCGGTCGGCTTGCGTGAGGGCATCGCTGAACGCAATGGCTGCTTCGTAAACACCTGGGCCTGTTTCGGTGTGCAAGCCTTCAATGGGCACACCAAACTGCAGCATTTCATCTTGGATGGCGTTGAAGAACTCGCGGTTTTGGTTCATGCGCAGCAAAGAATAGCCAAACATGCCTGGCGTTAACGGCGTGGGGTCGACTCCTTTTTTGTGCTGCCATGAATGCGAGTCTTCTAAAAAGTTAAACCATTCAAACTCCATGCCACACATGGGGTTGACGCCCAGTTTTTCGGCGCGTTTCAAGACCTTCTTCAAAGTTTGGCGAGGGCACAAGGGATGGGGCGTGCCATCGCTGTTGACAAATTCACCAATGAAGAAAGGCACATTGTTGTCCCACGGTACATTGCGTGCTGTATTCAAGTCCAAGCGCGCCAGTGCATCTGGAAAGCCATGTTGCCAGCCCGTGACGGAGGTGTTGTCATAGCACTGATCGGAAGAGTCCCAACCAAACACCACGTCACAAAAACCAAAACCACCTGCGGGGTAGGGCTCTGCAGCGCCTTTGAATTTGTCGATGTGCAAATACTTGCCACGCAAAATGCCGTCGATGTCGCTGACGGCCACTTTGACTTTTTGAGCACCGCTTTTTTCAACTGCCTTGAGAGCAGGGTGCATTTTGGAGGTGGCCATGGTAAGTCCTTTACAAATTCAATGCGCTAACAAAGTACTTCAAGCGGGTGCACCGCTGGCAATGCCCAACTCTTTGAGTGTGAGGGCCACAGCGTGAACCGCCTGTTGCATTTCTATGGGGCCAATGGCACCTATGCAACCCACGCGGAAGGTCTCAATTTGGGTCAGCTTGCCAGGGTACAAAATGAAACCGTGTTTTTTGGCGGCTTCGTAGAATTTTCTGAATTCGTAGTTGACGTCTGCTGGGGCATGAAAGGTCACGATGATAGGGGCCTGAACAGAGGGGTCTAAGTAGGGTTTGAAGCCCAGCGAGGCCATGCCTTCAATCAAGGTTTGGTAATTGCTTTGATAGCGTTTCAGACGAGCTGGCTGGCCACCTTCGTCTTCAAATTGTTGGATGGCTTCAGCCAAAGCCACCATCACGTGGGTAGGTGGCGTGAAGCGCCACTGCCCCGTTTTTTCCATGTAGACATATTGATCGTGCAAGTCCATGGCCAAGGAGGTGTTGTTGCCTGCGCAGCTGTCCAAAATGGCTTTGCGAATGAACACAAAGCCCATACCGGGTACGCCTTCAAGGCATTTGCCACTGGCTGCAATGAGGGCATCAAACCGTGTGGTGCGTGCATCAATTTCAATGGCCGCAAATGAGCTCATGGCGTCGACGATCAAACCCTTGTTGTGTTTTTCGCAAACCTTGGCCACATCGTGCAAGGGGTTCAAAACACCTGCGCCAGTTTCGCAGTGAATCAACACCACATGGGTGATGCTGGGGTCTTTGTTGAGCAAGGCTTCAAGTTCAACGGGCGACACGGCTTGGTCTTCAGCCGTGGGGACCACGGTGGTTTTGCGCCCCATCATGGTGGAGAGCTTGGCGGCACGTTTGCAATAAGCGCCGTTGTCTAAAACCAAAATGTGACCACTGGGAGGCACCACGGTGGCCACGGCAGCTTCAACGCTGAAGGTGCCGCTGCCCTGCAAGGGCACGACCACGTGGCTGTCTTGGCCATGAACAATGTTGAGCAAGCTCTTGCGTACACGGGCTGTGACAGCAATGAAGTCGTTGTCCCAAGAGCCCCAGTCGCGCAGCATGGCGAGCTTGGTGCGCAAGGTGGTGGTGAGAGGGCCAGGGGTCAGAAGAATGGCTTCGCGTTGCATGATGAAACGTATCTTTGTGTAGTCAGTGGGTTAAAAAATTGATTCAAGATCAATCGAAAAAAAATCAACGTCCGCGCCAAGCTTGAGTTCGTTTTTCGACAAACCAACTGAGCCAAGCAAACAGCACTGTGGCAGTTGCGGAAATTAAACCGATCAGCACCGCCATGGCCGCTGCAGCGCCCATGTCGCCGGCTTCATCTAAATTCAAAATGGCAATGGAAGCCACCTTGGTTTCGGGCGAGTACAAAAACACCACAGCAGAAATGGTGGTCATGGCATTGATGAAAAAGTAACGCGCTATGTCCACCATGGCTGGCGTGCAAATCGGCAAGGTGACGCGCCAAAACGTTTTGTAAAAAGGCACTTTGAGAGAAGCACTGACAGATTCAAACTCTGCGTCCAACGATTTCAGGGCTGTGGTGGCTGTCAGATGGCCCGTGGTGTAAAAGTGAACGATGGTGCAAAGGGTTAGCAATGCCATGCTTTGGTACATGCCGTGCAGCGGGTTGCTGGGCATGTTGAAAAAGAAAATATAGCCCAAACCCAATACCAAGCCTGGCACAGCCATCGGCAACACCGCCAGCATTTGAAGCGGTGCGCGCACTGCATTCATGCCCTTGGTTTTTTCAAGCAAGTAGGCCGTGACAAAAACCAGCAGGGTGCCAAAAACGGCCGTGCCAGTGGCCATTTTCAAGCTGTTGACAAAGCCTTCGCCCACTTCGCCGTCGACCAGGCCCAGTTTGTAATGACGCAGACTGGGCGAAAGATCGTAGGGCCAGAAGTTGGCAAACGACGCGTAGACCGCCATGCCCAACATGGCCAGCATGAGGAACGCTACCGCGCTGCAATAAGCCAACATGAGTGCGTCGTGTTGCACATTTGGTTTGGGTTGATAAGCCACAGCGCGAGCACTCAACATGGCGGTTTGGCGTGCACTGACATAGCGGTCGACCGCAAAACTCAAGACGGCAGGCGACAGCAGCAGCAGTGCGACGACAGAGCCCTTTGCAAAGTCTTGTTGGCCGATGACCAATTTGAAAATATCGGTTGCCATCATGTTGAAGTTGCCACCAATTACTTTTGGAATGCCAAAGTCTGTCATGACCAGGGTAAAACTGACCAAGGCGGCAGATATGAGTCCGTACTTTGCGCCAGGCAAAGTAATGGTGAAAAATTTGCGCTGAGTGCTGGTGCCCAGCGCATTGGCGGCTTCGTAAAGTCTGGCATCGGCCAAGGTCAGTGCGGTGACCAAAATCATCAAGACATGCGGAAAGACGGCAAAACATTCAGCGATGACTACGCCTGCAGCGCCATAAATCTGATCAATGCCCACAGCTTGCATGGCATCTTTCAAAACGCCTTGGTTGCCAAACCAATAAATCAATGAAATGGCAGACAACAAGGAAGGCGCTAGCAAGGGAATAAGGCTGATGGCTCTGAACCATGATTTGCCAGGCATGCAACTGCGAGTCAGGGCATAAGCAAAGACAAAGGCCATTGGCACCACGATGACGGTAACCAGAAGTGACACCCAGATGCTGTTCCACAGACTGTGCAGCAAAGCGGGCGATTGCAAATAGCTGATGAAGTTTTTCAAGCCAACAAATTGGCCTTGGTCGTCTTGCGCAGCCTGTTGCAAGATGGCAAACAAGGGGGCCGCCAAAAATGCCAGCAACAACAAGAAAACCAGGGCCAGGCCTGCAAAACCCACCCACTCACTCCAATGGGTGTTTAGCTTGACTTGAGGTATTGCGATCGTCATGCCAATTTAAAACAGTTTGATGCGTTCGGGTAGCAGTTTCAATGCCAGTGTTGAACCTGCTTGGAGCTTTTGTTCTGCCAAATAATTGAGCGACAAATAAACAGTGAGGGTTTGCGCTGAAATGGCGGGTGCCAAGACATGGACATGGCAAAAGGCACCCAAAAACTCAACCTCTTGAATGGTGGCCTGAAAGACGCAGGCATCACCCGCCATGATGGGCCGTGCCAGAACATCTTCCGGGCGCAAGTAGACTTTGACTTTGCCCGGGTCCTTGGTTTTAGCCTTGTCTGAAATGTCACTCAGGGCTATTTGCATCTCACCCAATTGCAAATTTTGGCCTGTCACTGTGCCATGCAGCACATTCACCTGGCCCACAAAATCGGCCACAAAAGCGCTGGCAGGCTCTCTGTATATTTCGGTGGGTGTACCCACTTGCTCAATGCAACCATGGTTCATCACGACAATGCGATCGGCCATGCTCAAAGCCTCTTCTTGGTCATGCGTCACCATGATGGTCGTCACCCCCAAACTTTGCTGAAGAGATCGAATTTCTTCGCGCAAACGCACGCGTTCAAGTGCGTCCAAGGCTGACAAAGGCTCGTCTAACAGAAGCAATCCAGGCGATGTAGCCAAGGCGCGTGCAAGGGCGATGCGTTGTTGCTGTCCGCCAGAAAGTTGGCTTGGGTATTTGTTGCCGCTGCCAGGCAACCCTACCAAAGTGAGCAGCTCTTGAACGCGCTTCTGAATCTCATCGCGCGCAATTTTGCGGTTGACCAAACCATATGCAACGTTGTCTGCAATGCGCAGGTTGGGAAATAAGGCGTAGCTTTGAAACACGATGCCGTAATCTCTTTCGGCTGGGTGTGCGCTTGAGATGTCTTTGCCCGCTTGGAGAATCACGCCTCGCGTTTGTACTTCAAGGCCCGCGATGATGCGCAGGAGGGTGGTTTTGCCACAGCCCGAGGGGCCTAAAAAACACACCAACTCGCCAGGCACAATGTCCAGATTGATGTCTTGCAACGCGACAAAATTGCCAAAGGCTTTGTGCAGGTGAGTCAGTGAAAGATAGGGGCTTGCAGACATGAGTGACCAACAAAAAGGCCGCCTTGGCAAGGCCAGGCGGCCGTTTGGTGAAATTAACGCTTTTCAGATTTGCCGTTGTAGCGGGCATTCCATTCGTTCAAAATGCGCTCGCGTTGTTCAGCAGCGTAATTGAAGTCCAATTTGACCAAGCGTGACTCGTAGTCTTTAGGCACATTGGGCAATGGCTCGGCCACACCTGGGTGCGCTGTAATGGCAAAGTTTTTGCCATACAACTTCATCGCGTCTTTGCTAGAAGCCCAGTCAGCCAATTTCTTGGCAGCGTCCAATTTCTTGGTGCCCTTGTGAATCGCAAAAGATTCCAAATCCCAACCTAAACCTTCTTTGGGGAAGACCAAGTCGATGGGAGCGCCTTTGGCTTTGTTGGCATTGGCGCGGTATTCAAATGCAATGCCCACCACGTACTCGCCACTGGAGGCCATGTTGCAAGGTTTGGAGCCAGAGTGTGTGTATTGCGCAATGTTTTCGTGCAGACCATCCATGTATTTCCAGCCGCCGCCTTTGCCGTTTTGGTCACCAAACAAAGTGAGCCATGCAATGACGTCAAAATAACCTGTGCCGCTAGAGGCGGGGTTGGGCATGACAACTTGGCCTTTGTAAACAGGCTTGGTCAGGTCTTGCCAGGTTTCAGGTTTTGGAATGTTGCGTTTTTTGGCTTCCACAGTGTTGAAGCAAATGGTGGCACCCCACACATTCATGCCCCACCAAGCAGGTGGATTGGCTTTGTCGCGGTACTGGGGCATGATGGCGTCCAAATTGAGGGGCGCATAAGGCTCCAACATGCCGTTTTTCTTCATCAGTGACAAGCTTGTAGCGGCGACACCCCAAACGGCGTCTGCTTGAGGGTTGCCCTTTTCGGCCAGCAGTTTGGCAGTGATCACACCCGTTGAGTCACGCACCCATTTCAAATCGATGTCGGGGTGAACCTTGTTAAAGCCCTCCTGGTAGGCTTTCAATTGGTCAACTTCAAGTGCGGTGTAGACCAGCAGTTGGGTTTTTTGAGCCCAGGCCATAGAGCCTAGTAACAGACCGCCCACCAAAAGGGCAGATTTGTAAAGTGCACGCATACGTCATCCTTATCAAGTTAAAACCAACTACTTTCCACTGGCGCTGTGACAGCGCTGTGACAAGCCCGTGAAATTCATTGGAATCGAAGAAATCTGGAATGTCAATTGTTTTTTGTAAATTGTTGACAATTGACCAAGTTGTGATCAAATTCGGTGCATGCCCACCCAAACCGTCCGGCAAGCAGTACCGCTTTCAAGCGCGAGTCCTGCCAATGCCACCATCTCCATGCTGCAAAGCCACTCGCTGACGGGTGCCGTACAGCAAGAGATAGAGCGGCTTATTAACGAAGGCGAGCTAGGGCCAGGAGACAAACTCACAGAGGCTTCTTTGGCCGATCGACTGGGCGTTTCAAGGGGCCCTGTTCGAGAAGCTTTTCGTGTGTTGGAAGAGGCTGGACTGGTTCAGCTTGAGAAAAATCGTGGTGTCTATGTGAGGCAAATTCCACTGGAAGAGGCGCTCGAAATTTTTGATCTGCGCGCCATGATGGAAGCGCATGTCGGAAGCACCTTGGCCGCCAATGCAACAGAGACCCAGTTGGCGCACCTGCGAGGCCTGGTGATTCAAATGGAACATGCAGTCAAGGTGGAAGACGAGACGAATTACTACCGCTTGAACGTTGAGTTTCACGAAGCCATGGTGTCTTATGCGGGTAACAAAAAGCTAATGGGCATGTACCGTAAATTGACACGAGAGTTGAGTTTGTTTCGTCGTCGCAATTTCTCTGACCATGCCTTGTTGGTCACTTCAGTCAACGAACACCGCGACATCTTGGATGCCATCGACTCTCGCAATGCCGTCAAAGCAGCAGAAGCATTGCGTCAGCATGTGTTGATGAGCCGCGAGAGAACCATCCGAAATTACGTTAAATATTCTGAGCGCAAAGCGCCATAAAGGAAACAACATGCAAGTCAACAATCGCACATATCAAATGCCTAAGCAGCCCGTGGTGGTGGTGTGCGTGGATGGCTGTGAGCCCGATTATTTAGGTCAAGCAGTGGCCGGTGGTCACATGCCTTGGATGAAAAAAGTATTGGCGCAAGGCACGGGCTTGCATGCAGATTGTGTGGTGCCCAGCTTTACCAACCCTAATAATTTGTCCATTGTGACGGGTGTCCCTCCCAGCGTACATGGCATCTGCGGCAACTATTTGTACGACAGCGCCAACAATGTTGAAGTGATGATGAACGACCCTAAGTGGTTGCGCGCGCCATCGTTGTTGGCTGCATTGTCAGATGCCGGTTGCAAGATGGCGGTCGTGACGGCCAAAGACAAATTGCGTCAGCTTTTAGGCCACAACATGAAGGGCATTTGTTTTTCTGCCGAGAAGGCCGATAAAGCCACTTTGTCTGAGCACGGCATTCACGATGTTTTGAACAAAGTAGGCAAACCACTGCCCAGTGTTTATAGCGCAGACTTGTCTGAGTTTGTGTTTGCAGCAGGCGTTTGGTTGATGAAAAACCAACGCCCCGATGTGATGTATTTGTCCACCACCGATTACATCCAACACAAGTTTGCGCCTGGCACCGACGGCGCCAATTCTTTTTACGCCATGATGGACAGTTACATGGCCCAACTCGATGCCATGGGCTGTGTCGTGGTGCTCACTGCAGACCACGGCATGAATGCCAAAGTGGGCATGGATGGTCAACCCAAGGTCATTTACCTGCAAGACTGGTTTGATGCTTGGTTGGGTACTGGTGCGGTGCGCGTTATCTTGCCCATCACCGATCCTTATGTGGTGCACCATGGCGCTTTGGGCTCTTTTGCCACGATCTATTTGCCAGCTGGTACGGACCCAGTTAAGGCATGCCAAAAATTGCAAACTGAGCAAGGCATCGAAGTGGTGTTAACGCGCGAGCAAGCCGCTGAGAAATTTGAATTGCCAGCCGATCGGTTGGGCGATTTGGTGGTGGTGTCCGACTACGACACAGTGCTAGGCACTGCCAAATCTAAGCACGATCTATCGGGCTTGGACGTGCCTTTGCGATCACATGGCGGTATCAGCGAACAGCGCGTGCCATTGGTCATGAACCGTGCCGTTCCCAACTTGGACCGGCAACGCCGCTGGCGCAACTTTGATGCATTTGACTTGGCATTGAATTTTGGTCAAAACGCTTAAGTGCTAACAGAGTCAATCACATGAGCCAAGTTGCACAATTCATCAAGGACCATCAACTCGATGCCATGCGCATTGGGGGTCAAAAAGTGGGCGCAGGTCGAGATCGTTTTATCGAGGTCTTCAACCCCTTTACCGAACAGCGCTTAGGCACTGTCCCTAAAGCCACCTTGGAAGAAGTTCGCGAAGCCTATGCACTGGCGCACGCTTACAAACCTCAATTGTCACGCTTTGATCGCGCCGCCATCTTGAACAAAGCCGCCGCATTGGTGCGCGACAATTTAGACAACATTGCCAATTTGATCTCAGCTGAAGCGGGCTTGTGTTTGAAAGACGCCTTCTACGAAGCGGGCCGCGTCAGCGATGTGTTGCTGTTTGGCGCGCAAGAGGTTTTGAAAGATGATGGGCAAATTTTCAGTTGCGACCTCACGCCTCACGGCAAGCAAAGACGGGTCTATACACAGCGCGCGCCGCTGTTGGGCGTGATCACGGCCATCACGCCGTTCAATCATCCGATGAACCAAGTGGCTCACAAAGTGATTCCCAGTGTGGCCACCAACAACCGCATGGTACTCAAGCCCTCTGAAAAAGTGCCTTACTCGGCCATTTACTTTGCAGACTTGTTGTATCAGGCAGGCTTGCCGCCCGAAATGCTGAGTGTGATCACTGGCGATCCACGCGAAATTGCCGATGAAATGCTGACGCATCCAACGGTCGATTTGATTACCTTCACAGGCGGCGTGGCCATTGGCAAATACATTGCAGACAAAGCGGGATATCGACGCATCGTGTTGGAATTGGGTGGCAATGATCCGCTGATTGTCATGGAGGATGCTGACCTAGAAGAAGCTTCCAATTTGGCGGTGCAAGGTTCTTACAAAAATTCTGGACAGCGTTGTACGGCCGTCAAGCGCATGCTGGTGCACCAATCGGTGGTCAAAGACTTTACCGATTTGGTGGTGCAAAAAACCAAAGCATGGACATATGGTGATCCGTCTGACAAAGACAACATGATGGGCACTGTGATTGACGAGGCTGCAGCCAAGTTTTTTGAGTCCCGAGTGAACGAGGCGGTTGCACAGGGGGCACGTTTGTTGGTGGGCAATCAACGACGTGGCGCTTTGTTTGCACCGACTGTGGTGGACCAAGTTCGGCCCGACATGCTGTTGGTCAAAGAAGAGACTTTTGGTCCCGTGTCGCCCATCATTCAGTTCAAAGACATTGATGAGGCCATCCATATCGCCAACGGCACCGTCTATGGTTTGTCGAGTGGTGTCTGCACCAACCGCATGGACTACATCGTGCGCTTTGTGAACGAGTTGCAAATGGGCAGCGTGAATGTTCGCGAAGTACCTGGCTACCGCCTAGAACTCACGCCGTTTGGGGGCATCAAAGACTCTGGTCTGGGTTACAAAGAAGGTGTGCAAGAAGCCATGAAGAGTTTTACCAACATCAAAACTTATTCCATGCCTTGGGCTTGAACGCATGCACAACCTCCTGAACTTGCTGGCCGCAATTGCACTGTTGGTGTGGGGTACGCACACTGTGCGAACAGGCATCTTGCGAGTTTTGGGCGCGTCGCTGCGAGATGTTCTGGCTGGCAGCGTTAAAAACCCCTTATGGGCATTTGTATCGGGTGTGGGAGTCAGCAGTTTGCTGCAATCCAGTACGGCCACCTGCCTGATCGTGAGCTCTTTTGTGGGGCAGGGCATTTTCCTGACCTCTACCGCACTGATCATGATGCTGGGTGCGGATGTGGGCACCAGCTTGATGGCCTTGATGTTCTCTTTTGACCTCAGTTGGCTGTCGCCTTTGCTAATTGTGGCGGGTGTCGTGATTTTTGTAGCCAATCAAAACAACACGTGGGGACGCTGGGGGCGCGTGGCCATTGGCCTGGGTTTGATGACCTTGGCCTTGCACTTGATCGTAGAAGCCACACGGCCCATTACGCAATCGCATGGCATGCATGTGTTGCTCAGTGTTTTGCCGAATGACCCCGTTATTTTGATTTTGATTGGTGCAATGCTCACCGTCATTTCTTACTCCAGTTTGGCCATGGTCTTGTTAACAGCCACCTTATGCCAGACACAAGTGGTTTCGTTGCCGATGGCATTGGGTTTGGTATTGGGTGCCAATTTAGGCAGCGGTTTGCTCGCCTTCATCACCATGGCCAAATCGTCTGCCGATGTGCGGCGTGTACCCTTAGGTAATTTGATTTTCAAAGCCATTGGCTGCGCCTTGGCTGTGCCATTTTTGAGTTTTTATTTGCCAGTGGCCGATGACATTCAGGATTGGGGTTTTGATGCTGTGGTGAGTTTTCACTTTCTGTTCAATGTGTTGCTGGCCCTGTCGATGGTGATCTTCACAGGCAAAGTGGGTACATGGCTGACGCAGTATCTGCCCTCAACGCACTTCGACAACAACAAGGTCCGACCCAAATACCTAGACCCAACAGCACTCAGCACACCCTCTTTGGCCATTGCCTGTGCAGCAAGAGAGGCTTTGCACCAAGCCGATGTGGTGGAAGCCATGTTGCGCGGTATCGTGCCAGTGATCAAAAATGACGACGCGCAATTGGCCGCCAAGCTACGCGAAATGGACGATGGCGTTGACGACTTGTATTCCGCAATCAAGTTTTATTTGACGCAAATCTCGCGTGAGGCTTTGTCGCAAAGGGAAGGGCAGCGTTGGGCGGACATCATGTCCTTTGCCATCAACATGGAGCAAGTGGGCGACATCATCGAGCGCGTGTTGCAAGACATCGAAGATAAAAAGATTGCCAAAGGCCGTCAGTTTTCTGAAGCTGGACTGTCGGAAATCGAAGATTTGCACAAGAGGTTGGTTGCCAATTTGCAATTGGGCATGAGCGTCTTTTTGGACGGTGGTGTGCGCAACGCGCAAACCTTGTTGGAACAGAAAGTTCAGTTCAGAAATTTAGAGCACGAATATGCCAGCCGACATTTGGCCCGACTGCAAGAAAATACACCGCAGAGCATCGGCACCAGTTCTTTGCACATCGATTTGATCAGCGACTTGAAACGCATCAACTCACACATTTGCTCCATCGCCTATCCAATTTTGGAACAGGCGGGTGCGCTCACCAGTACACGCTTGAAGCAGCCAGACCTTTTGACGGACTGATGCATCAAGGCACATTTGAAGCAGGACCATCATGGCTCTAACACTGAACGACATTGAGCAACTGTTTGAACAAAGAGGCCATGAGCAGTAC
Source organism: Pseudomonadota bacterium (assembly GCA_041172085.1). GTDB lineage: Bacteria > Pseudomonadota > Gammaproteobacteria > Burkholderiales > Burkholderiaceae_C > Limnohabitans_A. The sequence continues at coordinate 34,572 of JBEDKQ010000020.1, forward strand.
ACCGGTGAACCGGTGACCCAACTGCAGCATGCACTGCAGTCAGCCTATTTGGGTGAGCAAGAAGGCGCCAGTGATGAGTTGGTGACGGCCGCATTTCTGCATGATCTAGGTCACTTGCTTCATGATTTGGGCGATACCCCTAGCTTGCATGGCGTCGACGATGTTCATCAATACCGTGTGGTCCCTTTTTTGCGTGGTTTGTTTTCAAGTGGCGTGATTGACGCCATTCAAAGGCACGTTGATGCCAAACGATTTTTGTGTGCGTCACGGCCTGAGTATTACGCCAGCTTGTCTGAAGATTCCAAGCGAAGTTTGAAACTTCAAGGCGGTATCTTTTCTAAAGAAGAGGCTGACCAATTCATCGCTGAACCGGGCGCAGCAGAGGCTGTCCGATTACGGCTTTGGGATGATTTGGCAAAACAGCCTAGTCTTCAAACACCGGGACTGTCACATTACATGCAAATCGCAAGGCGTTGCGCTTTAACGGCTTAAGCAAGCAATGACCTGGTCAGTTTTGTTCATTGTCTTGTTTGGTGCACTTTTGCATGCCAGCTGGAATGCATTGGTCAAATCCAGCACCGACAAAACCTTGGACACGGCCCTGATTCACATCCTGTGCTCTGTGTTTGCATTGCCAGTGTGTTTGTATGTTGGCCCGCCGCCGCCAGAGTCTTGGCCCTATATCTTGGGTTCATTGGTGGTGCACGTTGGCTATTACTTCGCATTGGCTGGTGCATACAAGCATGGTGACCTTGGCTTGACATACCCCTTAATGCGCGGAACAGCGCCCATGTTGGTGGCCATTTCCTCATTCGCATTCATTGGTGAGGCCTTGTCACTTTTGGCCTGGATGGGCGTTGCCTGTATTTGTGGCGGCGTTTTATTGCTCGGATTTACCAAGGCATGGTGGTCGCATCGAAAAGCCATTTTGTTTGCATTGACCAATGCAGTTTTGATTGCCATTTACACCGTGATTGATGCCAAAGGTGCACGAAGTTCGGGTCATGTGGTTCAGTACATCTGCATGCTGTTTGTTTTAGATGGGTGGCCTTTTGCTGTCTTGGTGTTCATGCAACGCAAAGGACAAGTTTGGCCGTATGTTCGTGCACGCTGGCCCTTGGCTTCGGGTGGCGCCTTGGCTTCTATTGGCTCGTATTCCATTGCTTTGTGGGCCATGACGGTGGCACCGGTGGCCATGGTGGCTGCCTTGCGCGAAACTTCGGTTTTCTTTGCTGCGCTGATAGGCGCGTGGTTTTTGAAAGAGGTTTGGACGCGTCAAAGAATTGCAGGCACCTTGGCCATCTTGTCGGGTGTGGCAGCACTTCGTTTGGGTTAATTCAATCAGGATTTGAGCATGTCAACACAACAGTTTCCAACGCAAGCCAAAATTGTGATTGTGGGCGGCGGCATTGCCGGCTGTTCGGTGGCTTACCACTTGGCCAAGCTGGGCCAAAACGATGTGGTTTTACTTGAACAAGGCAAGTTGACCAGCGGCACCACATGGCATGCCGCAGGTTTGGTGGGACAAATGCGACCCAACCGCAACATGACGCGCATGAGCAAATACGGCATTGATCTGTATTCCAAACTTGAGTCTGAAACTGGTTTGGCCACAGGTTGGAAACAATGCGGTAGTGTGAATGTGGCAAGAACACCAGAGCGCATGAAAGTACTGCGCAAACAAATTGCATTGGCAAGAAGCTTTGGGGTGGAGGTGCATGAAATCACACCTCAAGAGGTTGGAGAGCGCGCACCTTTGTTGCGAACCGATGATTTGGTGGGCGGCATTTGGATTCCGGGCGATGGCAAGGCCAATCCAGCAGATTTGTGCATGTCTTTGGCCAAAGGTGCGCGGCAAAATGGCGTGAAGATTTTTGAAGACATTGAAGTGACTGGCGTCGATTTGCACGAAGGCCGCGTGAAAGGAGTCAAAACCAAGCAGGGCAACATTCAGTGCGAAATTTTGGTCAACTGCGCGGGCCAATGGGCGCGTCAATTTGGTCAATTGGCGGGTGTCAATGTGCCCTTGTACTCAGCAGAACATTTCTACATCGTGACCGACAAGATTGAGGGCATTCACCCCATGTGGCCCGTGGTGCGGGACCCCGATGGCTATATCTATTACAAAGAAGAAGTGGGTGGTTTGGTGATGGGTGGTTTTGAGCCGGTGGCCAAACCTTGGAATGTGCACCCCATTCCTTCAACTTTCCAATTTGAATTGCTGGGCGAAGACTGGGACCAGTTTGAAATTTTGATGGAAAACGCCATACAACGTACACCTTGTCTTGAAACAGCAAAAGTCAAAATGCTGCTCAATGGCCCCGAGAGCTTCACCCCTGATGGCAACTTCATTTTGGGCGAAGCCCCCGAAGTGCGAAATTATTTTGTGTGTGCAGGTTTCAACTCTGCAGGCATTGCCAATTCTGGTGGCGCAGGTCGTTTGATGGCGGAATGGATTGTGGGGGGTGAACCCAGCGTCGATTTGTGGGATGTGGATGTGCGTCGTTTCGGTTCCTTCACAGGCAATCGAAAAGCTTTGTCTGAGAGAACGGCAGAAACCTTGGGCTTGCACTATGCCATGCGCTGGCCACGCCAAGAACTGCAAACAGTGCGTCCTTTGCGTTGCTCGCCTTTGTACGACATCTTGGCGGCCAAGGGGGCTGAGTTTGGCAGCAAAAATGGTTGGGAGCGTGTGAACTATTTCAAACCTGCTGGTGCCGCCCCCGCGCGTGACACACTGGACACACCCGATTGGTTGCCCTGGGTTCAAGCAGAACAAAAAGCCACGCGTGAGGCTGTGGCGCTCTACGATCAAAGCTCATTTTCTAAGTTATGGGTGCAAGGCCCCGATGCCTTGCCGTTCTTGCAACACATGTGTGCCAATGACATCGATGTGGCCATTGGCAAAATGGTTTACTCGGCAGTATTGAACGATCGCGGTGGTTTTGAAAGCGATCTGACGGTCATTCGTTTGGCCACGGACCGTTTCATGGTGGTCACAGGTTCGGGACAAACCACACGCGATTTGGATTGGTTACAGCGCCATGTCACACCCGACTTGCGTGTGTTCATCAACGATGTGACAGCCCAATATTGCGTTTTGTCTTTGATGGGGCCACGTGCTGCCGAGTTGATGTCGCGCGTCTGCCCCGACAACTTGTCACCGCAGCACTTGCCTTTTGCGCAGACCCAAGAAATTGACGTGGGTCATGCCAAAGTGCGCGCGGCCCGTATGAGCTATGTGGGGGGGCCGGGTTATGAGTTGTATGTGCCGGTTGAAATGACAAGGCATGTTTATTTGACATTGCAAAGTGCAGGCGCAGATTTAGGCCTGCGTGATGCAGGCTACTACGCACTGGATGCATTGCGCATCGAAAGGCAAAGAAGGGCATGGGGCGCAGAAATGGGTCCTGATGAATCACCCCTTGAGGCGGGCCTGTGGGCCGGCGTCAAATTGGACAAGCCATCCGACTTCAAAGGTAAAAAAGCATTGCTTGAGCGCAAAGCCAAAGGCCCTGAGTCGCTGGACAAGAAGTTGGTCAAGATACGGGTCAAGGATGCGCAATACTACTTGTGGGGTGGTGAGCCTCTGAATGTCAACGGACAATTTGTGGGGGAAATTACCTCTGCAGGTTGGGGCTACGAAGCGGGTGCCATGGTGGCGTTGGGCTACATCCGCGGTGAATGGGCGCGCCACCCCATTCATCAATTGCAAGCACAAGCCGAACTTTGGGGTGTGCCCATCGAGGTGGTCATTGACGAGGCCATTTGAACGTCCTGGCAGGCAGGCATAATTTGGGGTTGGCTCAATGCATGTTTGGGCTTAGGAAATTGGATGACTCTCTTGGCGATATTGTTGGGAACCTTGGCGGCAGGCATTGGCAGTGTCTGGCTGGCTGCATGGCTCAGCTTTGGTGTTTTAAGTCGATATACGCAACACATGCTCAGTTTGGCCGCAGGCGCTTTGCTGGCCACTGCGTTTTTGCACCTGTTGCCAGAAGCTTTTGAAGCAGGTGTCGAGCCTCACAACCTCTTCGTCACGCTCTTGTTTGGCTTGCTGTTTTTCTTTTTACTCGACAAAGCCGAGTTGTGGCATCACGGCCATGAGCACCATCATGGTCACGAGAATCACCAGGGTCACGAGAATCACCACGGTGATATCCACCCTGCAAATGCTGATCACCACAATCATGCACATTCACATGCAGGTCACCAGCACACCTCGCATGGCCAACCTGTGCCTGGCGGTTGGGCCATCTTGGCCGGTGACAGCGTGCATTGCTTTGGTGATGGCATCTTGATTGCCTCGGCCTTCTTGGTTGACATGCGCTTGGGCATTGTGGCCGCTCTGGCGGTGTTAGCCCACGAGGTGCCACACCACATGGGAGATTTGGTGGTCTTGCACGAAGGCTCAAAGAGTCGGCAAACCGCTGTGCTCAAAGTGTCTATGGCAGGTGCCATTACGGCTTTGGGCGGCATTGCAGGATATGCATTGCTTGAGCAGTTGCATGGCATCTTGCCTTACATGCTGGCCATCGCTAGCAGCAGTTTCATTTATGTTGCCTTGGCCGACCTCATTCCACAACTTCAGAAGCGATTGAGTTCACGCGAGACAGCCGCCCAAATTGTGTGGTTGGTGTCAGGCATTGCTTTGGTCAGCGGCGTGAGCACTTTGGCGCACACATTCGCCGCACATTGAAACCCGTCATCATGGCTACAGGGGTTGTGCCAGTTTCGCTAGGTGAAAAGGGCGGTGCGAGTGTGCCAAATTAAGACTTGGCGCAAGGCAAGCCTGGCGTGTTACACCATTCGCTCCAACTGCCGGGATACAAGCGCGTCACGCCCAAGCCAGCCAACTCCATGGCCAAAATGTTGGGCACTGTGCTAACACCGCTGCCGCAGTGATGCACCACGGTGGCAGGATCGCGTCCTGCCAACAGGCTTTCAAATTCTGCGCGCAAGACGTCCGGTGATTTGAAAAATCCTTCGGGGGTCAGGTTTTCAGTGAAGGGCCGATTCAAGGCGCCAGGAATGTGGCCTGCTACAGGATCAAGGGGTTCCATCTCGCCTCTGTACCTGGCTGCACCACGGGCATCGATCAAGGTGACATTGGGGTGACCCACTTGAGGCGCCAGTTGGGCAGTGCTCAACCACTCGCGCAAAGCGGGTTTCAAATCAAAGTGTGCTGCACTGGCTTTGGCAGCAGGGCCCGAGGCAACTGCACCACCAGAGGCCTGCCATGCTTGCAAGCCACCATCTAGCACCGCCACTGCATCGTGGCCCAGCCATTTCAACATCCACCACAAACGGCCGCAGTAGTTGGCGCCATTGCGGTCGTACACCACAGCTTGCATGTGATTTTGAAAGCCTAAGCGACCAAGCCATGCAGCAACGGTCTCGCGCGCAGGCAATGGGTGACGACCTCCATTCACGGCCGTGTCGCCATGTGTGCTGAGGTTGCGATCTAGATGCGCTTGTTGCGCGCCTTCAATGTGCACGGTATCAAAAAGAACATCGGCCATTTCGGGTTTCATCAAATCACCTGTGCAATCAAACACCATGAAAGCGTGCCCAGAAGCTTGCAGTTCTTTGAATTGCTGGACGGAAATGAGGGTGGTGTACATGGAGATTGTCCTTTCTGTGTCAATGTTCTTTTGCGGGCAGGGCCACACCACTTCGCGCGCGCAGCGCAGTCGAAGCGATGGCACTCAATACGATGACAAAAATTCCAGCCCAACCCATGAATGGAATTTGATCGCCAAACAAAAACAGGCCAAAAAAAGCTGAAAACACAATGCCTGAATATTGCATAAGCGCGCGTCATGCACCATTGTCCTAGCGCTGCCAGAATGCCAATGGGCAGCAACCACCAAGCTTGCGGCCAAACCCATTCGCTGGTGCCCGAGAAAAGCATGCAGACAGCGCCCGATGTGGCGGCTCCCAACGAGAAGTAAAAGACAGTGCGCTCGACAGGCTCACCAACCCGGCCAAGGGTGGCCACTTGCAAATAAGCCAAGGCCGCAAGCATGCCGGACGCCAAACCGACAAGCCCTGCAAAAATTTGATTTTGCTCGAAGGTGGGACGCAAAATCATGATCACGCCCACAAACCCTACTAGCACGGTGAGGGCAACGGGCACTTGTTGCTTGGCTTGTCGCAATGAGCCCAATAAAACGGTTTGACCCACCAAAATGGCGGCCACCCAAACGCCACTCATGTAGTTCAAAGTCATGGCCGTAGCAAGTGGCAAAAAGGCGATGGCGTAGAACCATGCGGCTAAGGACGTGACGCCCACCACCGAGCGCCAAATGTGCATTTTGGGCACGGGCGTTTTGAGACTGAAGCCTTTTCGATGGCATGCAACAGCCATGATCAAGGTGCCAATGGCGCCGCGGTAAAAAACCAATTCGAAAGTGTTGAAGTAGTTGGCTGCAAACTTCACGCACACGCTCATGAATGAAAAGAACAACGAGGCCAGAATCATCCAGAGAGCTTGCATGCGATTCAGTCGGCCAATGCGTCGCTCATTTTTCGTCGATACCACTCATGGAAGTGCTGCATGCCGTCTTCCATAGGGCTTTGATAGGGGCCAACTTCGTTGTCGCCACGCTTGTAAAGTGCTTTGCGCCCAGCGTCCATGCGCTCACCAATTTCATCGTCTTCGATGCAGGTCTCCATGTAGGCGGCTTGCTGTGCTTCAACAAACTCGCGCTCGAAAGCCACGATCTCTTCTGGGTAATAAAACTCCACCATGTTCAGCGTTTTTTCGGGGCTGATGGGGTGCAGTGTGGAGACCGTCAGTACGTGTGGGTACCACTCCAGCATGATGTGGGGGTAGTAGGTAAGCCAAATGGCGCCATATTCGGGCACTTCGCCTTGGCGATATTGCATCAATTGTTCTTGCCAGCGCTTGTAAACAGGGCTGCCAGCTTTGCCTAAACGGTTGGCAATGCCAACGGTTTGAACGGAATACTCTTTTTGGAATTGCCAGCTGAGGTCATCACAGGTAACGAAATTGCCTAAGCCTGGATGGAAGGGTTCAACGTGGTAATCCTCGAGATAAACCTCAATGAAGGTTTTCCAGTTGTAATTGCATTCATGCATTTCAACATGGTCTAACTTGAAGCCTGAGAAATCTAGGGCAGCGCGGGGGCCCATGCCAGACAAGTCGGCTTCAATGTCGCGGCCATTGTCTTCAAACAAAAGACCGTTCCATTCACGCAATGGGTAGTTTTGCAGGTTGAGACAGGGGTCTTGTGCAAAATGCGGGGCGCCAAGCAGAATGCCTGAAGGCGCATAAGTCCAGCGGTGCAAGGGGCACACAATGTTGCCGCCAGCACTGCCTTTTTGTTGGGTTTGAAGCGAGCCTCGTCCTTGCAACATCACGGCCTGACGGTGCCGGCAAATGTTGGAGACCAATTCGACGCCGCGTTCCGAGCGGATCAAAGCCCGTCCGCTGGCTTCTTGGGGCAAGGCGTGATAGTCCCCGATGTCGGGAACAGACAATTGATGGCCCACATACTTGGGGCCTTGCTGAAAAATGCTTTTCAGTTCGCGCTGAAACAGCGCGTCATCAAAGTAGCTTGAAACTGGTAGTTGGCTTGCGGCCTGCTGCAGTTGAAGACTTAAATCAGACATGGGTGACCTGACCTAGAGACTCCCCCTATGA
>JBEDKQ010000021.1:0-23861 GCA_041172085.1 Pseudomonadota bacterium
ATTGCGCGAGCGACCTGCCGCACCTTCGGGGCGAGCCTGACCACCGCCACCGCCACCGCCTTGGCCGCCGGAGCGACCGCCACGACCGCCGCCGCCTTCACCGGCAGCGCCTTTGGATTCACGAATGCGTTGCATCATGTCGGAGCGCGCGGCTTTGGCCGCAGCTTGCATCACGTCACGGCTTGGCGGACGGCCTGCACCGCCCCACAAAGTCTGGCGACCCATGGCAATGGGCTCGGCCTTCTCGCCTGGCTCGGGGCCAAAGCCTTCCAAAATTTGGACTGGAATTTCTTGCTTGGTGAAGCGTTCGATTTCCATCATGAAACCTTCTTCGTCCAAGCAGACCAAGCTCACGGCTTCGCCGCTGGCGCCTGCACGGCCGGTACGGCCAATGCGGTGCACGTAGTCTTCAGAGACGTTGGGGATTTCGTAATTCACCACGTGTGGCAAATCTTCAATGTCAATGCCGCGGGCGGCAATGTCGGTGGCCACCAAGGCGCGAATGTCGCCGCTCTTGAAGCCCGCCAAGGCTTGCGTGCGAGCGGTTTGACTTTTGTTGCCGTGCAAGGCCATGGCCTTGATGCCATTCTTGGTGAGGTAATCGGCCACATTGTTGGCGCCAAACTTGGTGCGCGTGAACACCAGCACCTGGCTCCAATTGTGTTGGTTGATGATGTGCACCAACACTTCTTTTTTCTTGCCGCGACCCACGGGGTGAATCACTTGGGAAATGCGTTGAACGGTGGTGTTGCTGGGCGTGACTTGAATGCTTTGGGGGTTTTTCAAGAGCGTGGCCGCCAAGTCGCGAATTTCATCGCTGAACGTGGCAGAGAACAACAAGCTTTGTTTGTCTTTGGGCACCAAGGCCAAGACTTTTTTCACGTCGTGGATGAAGCCCATGTCGAGCATGCGGTCGGCTTCGTCCAAGACCAAAATTTCAATGCTGGACAAGTCGAGCAGGCCTTGGCCTTGCAAGTCGAGCAAGCGGCCGGGGGTGGCCACCAAGACGTCAACACCTCGCTTGACACGATCAACTTGGGGCTTCATGCCCACGCCACCAAACACCACGGTGGATTGGAGGCTAAGGTATTTGCCGTAGTCTTTGACCGATTCTTCAACTTGAGCGGCCAGTTCGCGGGTAGGTGTCAGCACCAGCGCGCGGATGGCTTTGCCCCCAAATTTGTTGCGTCCAGCTTCTGACAAGCTGAGCTTGTGCAAAATGGGCAGCGTGAAGGCGGCGGTTTTGCCTGTTCCGGTTTGGGCGCCGGCCAACAGGTCGTGCCCCGCCAAAACGATTGGAATCGCTTGAGCCTGGATGGGCGTAGGTGTGTCATAGCCTTGCTCTTGCACGGCTTGCAGAATGGCCGGGGCCAAATTCAATTCTTCAAATGTCATGATGGAGCGCCTTAAGCGGCGCATGGCATCGGTTTGTCAGGCTGTTTGGAAACAGCCGCCAGTCAAAGACCGATGGGATTCACAGGTGGGCATGGAAACCACAGGCGAAAGCCTGGGTCAAACCCCAGCAGAAGTGCTGATGTTGCGGCAACTGGAGGCGGCAACAGGCAGATTGTCGCATGAAACGTTAAACTCACAAATTAATCCAAAAGAATGAATAAATAACATGGATAGAATTTTTTGGTGTTTAATTTAAAGTTGATACCCAAACCATTGAATTCATCTACATGAACACTCCACTTTTCCCTGCTTTGTTGGCGTCGGTCCGTTGCGCAGCCTTTCAAAGATTGACGCAGGTCATGCTCTGCCTGGGTGTAGTGCTGGGTGGCGTCAACGCCATGGCTCAGACCAACCGTTTGGAAAAGGTCTTGCAAAGCAAAGAGTTGCGCGCTTGTATTTGGCCCGAGTACTACAGCATCACTTACCGCAACCCCAAAACCCGAGAGCTCAGTGGCATTGACATTGCCTTAACTCAAGAGTTGGCCAAAGAGTTAGGGGTCAAGGTGCGATATGTGGAAAGCAGTTTCGCGCAGTTGTACGAATCTTTGGAGCAAGACAGATGCGATGTGGCAACGCATGCCATTGGCATCACTGCCGAGCGATTGGCGCGCTTGCAGTTTACGCAAGCCTACCTAAAGAGTGGTCTGTTTGCCGTTACGCAAAAAAACAAAGAGAGCTTGCAAACTTGGGACAGCTTAGATCAACCTGGCCGTGTGATCGCTGTGGCTGCAGGTACCCTGATGGAGGGTGTCATGCTTAATTCTTTGAAAAAAGCCAAGCTGGTCAGAGTGCAAGCTCCCGGCACACGCGAGCAAGAAGTTTTGTCCGGCAGGGCAGATGCGTTCATGACCGATTACCCCTACAGTTTGCGCATGATCGAGCTGACCGATTGGGCGGCGGTCATTCCAGCGCCTAGCAGTTTGCCCACCACAGAGTATGCCTATGCCTTTGCCAAAGGGGACAACAGTTTGTTGGTGCGAGTAGACGCATTTCTGAGCAATGTGAAAAAAGATGGCCGTTTGTTGCAATTTGCCAAACAACACAATTTAGATCCCATTGTTGTTTTGAAATAAAGCACAGCGCAAAATATTTGTCCATGGGCTCTGAGAACCAACTCACCAATACTTCAGCGGCAGCAAGTGTCTATCGCTTTGGTGCATCAGTAGCCTTGTTTATCGTGTTGGTCACGTCTGTTTATTTATGGCAAGACAGAGTCGGTACCCTTGAAAGAGAGCAAGCACGTGGCGAGTTACTCGCACGCATTTTGTTCAACCACGTCACTCGAACCATCGAATCCACCACCAGCCTGATGACGGTGGCCAACCAATGGTCGGATACTGATTTTCAAGATCAGACCAAACTGCAGATGGCCATTGAGAAGTCACGTTTCATCCGTTCTCTGTCCATGGTTTCGGAAGGCGGCAAGGTCTTGGCCAGTTCAGAGGGCGGTGTGTTGTCTCAAGACGTGAAGTGGTCGTCGATGGGACTTGATCGAGATGTGGGCAATGATCTGACAGCTGGTCGTTGGCAGCCCTCACGAAACTTGGCCGACTTGATCATGGCGCAGACCAGTTTGCGTCACATTGCTGTTTTGCCTTTGGCCATGCGTATGCAAAGAGCCAATGGGCAATCGGTGCGCTGGCTGGCCTTGATCAATCCAAACGACCTGATCGATGATTTTGCGCAATCTGTTGACCCCAATTGCGATGCAGTTTATGTGTTTGATTATGCGGGGCGCATTTTGGCCAGCAGTTCTGAACGTTGGTTTCCCAACGACCAAGTCTTTAACACCATGCCTGCTGTGCAGCGTGTGGCCAAGAACCAAGACTTTGGTCGCTATTTTCAATCCCAAACCGACGCGATCAACAAGACTGAAAACTTAGAGGTTCATTTTCGAACCTCGGCCAATTTACCCGTTACTGTGGCTGTGGCCATTTCACGCAATCGCGTAGAGGCCCAGTGGTGGTTGGAATCCAAAGGCATCATTGCCTTGTCTGTCTTAATGCTGTTGGCCACGTTCTGGCTGACGCGCCAAATTGCAGCCATTTGGGTTCGTCGCGAAGAAGACCGCTTGGTGATGTCGCGTGCGTTGGATGCAGCAGAGTCTGCCAACCAAGCCAAGTCTTCGTTCTTGGCGCAAATGAGCCATGAAATTAGAACGCCCATCAACAGCATGGTCGGCATGACAGAATTGGCCTTGGGTACGCAGTTGAATCCCGAGCAAAAAGGCTACTTAGAAATGTCGCGTACGGCGTCCAAAAGTTTGCTCCGTCTCATTGATGATATTTTGGACTTCACCCGCTTAGGTGCCAATCGATTGACTTTGGACCGAACTCCATTTGACTTGCATACTGCGTGTCAGCAAGCCATGAAAGGTTTTGCATTTCAAGCAGAACAAAAAAACATTGAGTTGTATTTGGACATAGAGCCTGATGTGCCGCAACGGGTTGTGGGTGATCCCTTGCGTTTAGGACAAGTGTTGCAAAACTTGTTGGGCAATGCACTGAAATTCAGTGAGACCGGCTGGGTCAAATTGCGTGTTCAATACCTTTCCCAAACTGACTCTCAAGTCATGTGTTCGTTTCAAGTCAGTGATACGGGCATCGGCATTCCTGACGACAAAAGGCACATTATTTTCTCGCCTTTCAGTCAAGCCGATGCATCCGTCAATCGCAAGTTTGGTGGTAGCGGTCTAGGTCTTTCAATCGCCAAAAATTTGGTTAATTTGATGGAGGGAGACATCCGTGTTCAGCCAAGGGACGGTGGTGGTAGCGTCTTTACATTTACAGCTAAATTTGATGCGTTCAACCAGAAAACCCTTGAACCAGAGGCTGCCGGTGCAAAGCTCACAAGCTATGCCTTTGATGCCTTGTCGCATTCCCTTGATGTGGTGCTGGTGGAATCAAATCCGTTTGCCCGCGAAATTCTGAAAAACTTGCTCGCAAGCCAACAAATTACTGCGCAAGAGATTGTCACCCCTACCGCTTTGCAAAGCTGTTTAGACGAGTGGTTGCAGCAGGGCATTTCCCGCCAAACTTTGTGGGTGATCGATCACAGCATGCTGGCCTTCATTGAGCCTGCCTTCATGCTAGCGCAAGCACCCGGCAAATGGCGCTACTTGTCGTGGGTGGTGTTGTCAGATTTTGGCTTGAATCATGATGTGCAAAACCTGTGTGCTTTGGCCCGGACGCTGGGGGTCAAAGTTGCCAACTTGTACAAGCCAATTACCGCCCAAGAGTTGCAAATTGCGCTGGTTAAATTGACGCAGCATGATGAGGTGGGTGAGCAAATTGCAAAGACCCAGACGCCCAAGGCCCAACATTCTGGACACGTCTTGGTGGTTGAGGACACGCCCATGAACCAACAACTGGCTCAGTGGACGCTGCAAAAGCTCGGTTGCAGCGTCGACATTGCCGAAAACGGTGACGTCGCACTGCAGAAAATTCGAACAAAAACCTACGATCTAATTTTGATGGATTTGCAAATGCCCGGCATGGATGGCTTAACTGCCACCTACGAAATCAGGCGCATTGAAATTACCGAAGCCTTGAAGATGACGCCCATCGTGGCCATGACGGCGCACGTCTTGGACGAGGACCGAGTGTTGGCAGAAAAAGCGGGCATGCAAGACTTTTTGATCAAGCCAGTTTCTGCCGATGAATTCCAGCGTGTTTTGAAACGTTTTTTGTAAACAAGCTCAGCTCATGAGCCTGTGCTCGGTCAATAATTCAGACCTGATACACATTCAAAACCTCCAGACACTTTGATGGCCCCCGCATTTCAACCAGGATTCATGGTGTTCCATGGCAACCGCCTAGAAGATTTGCGCGATCTCACGGTAGGTTTGTTGCAAAACAACCCTTTGCCTCCCTTGGTACCCGAAACCTTGTTGGTGCAAAGCAATGGCATGAAGCATTGGCTTGAGATGGCGTTGGCCGATGATGCAGCCCTGGGCATTTGCGCTGCCACGCAAACAGAGTTGCCATCCAGTTTCATATGGCGCATGTACCGCCTGGTTTTGGGCCCGGCTGTGGTGCCATCTTCAATGCCCTTTGACAAGCAAGCGCTTGTCTGGCGGCTGTGGCGCTTATTGCCTGAGTTTGCGCGCACGCACCAAGTTGAACCCTTGTTGGCGTACGTCAAACACGACCCCTTGGGCAGGCAACGCTATCAGCTGGCACAGCAAGTGGCCGATGTTTTTGATGGCTACCAAAGCTATCGTGCCGATTGGTTAAGTGATTGGGCCAAAGGCCATTTTGTATTGCAACACCAAGGCGTGAAAAAAGCCTTGGCGCCAGATCAACTGTGGCAAGCGCAGCTCTGGCAATTGTTACAACAAGATGTGCTTCAAACGATGCCGCCAGAATTGGCCGCGCAGTGTCAATCGCGCGCAGAAGTTCATGAATTTTTCATGCGCAAGGTGCAGCAGCCTGGCGCTACCCAGCCCCAGGGCTTGCCGCCGCGCATTGTCGTGTTTGGCATCTCCAATTTGCCCATGCAAGTGGTTGAGGCCTTGGCCGCATTAGGTCGATGGTCGCAAGTCATCATGATGGTGCAAAACCCTTGCCAAGAATATTGGGGTCATGACATGGACCTTGTGGCGCAACAGCATTCTTTGCTTGCCTCATGGGGACAACAAGGCCGAGATTATTTGCATGCGCTCGAACGCTTTGATCAGCCCGAAAATGCATTGAGTTTGATGACCCAACAAAGCTTCTTTGTAGACCCCGCTGATTCAACTGAAAGCACGCAAGCGACAAGGCTACAAATCATCCAGTTCGACATCCTGACCTTGAATCCCATGCCAGAAATGCCGCTTCACGTGATCGACGACGGCAGCATTCAAATGGTTCAAGCTCATTCGGCACAGCGCGAAGTTGAAATATTGCACGACCAGCTTTGGGACTGGTTTGACCACAACCCCACATGGAAACCCACAGATGTCATGGTGATGGTGCCCGACATGGCCACCTTTGCCTCACACATTCAAGCTGTGTTTGGACGCTTTCCGCCCCAGCATCCTCGTCACATTCCTTTTTCTGTGGCCGACACCACGCCTAGGCAAGTGCCCTTGGTACAAGCCCTTGAGTTTTTGCTGAATTTGCCCGAAGCGCGCGTCACTTTGTCTGAGTGGCTCAGTTTGTTTGAAGTGTCTGCTGTGCGCAGCAAGTTTCAAATGAGCGAGGCCGATGTGCAAACCCTCAAAAGCTGGTTGCAGTCTGCCGCTGTTCGTTGGGGCCTAGATCCTGCGCACCGCCAAAAGTGGGGCGTGCCAACCGACATGCCCCATGCGCAACAAAATACATGGGTCTACGGACTGCAGAGATTGCTCTTGGGCTATGCAGCTGGGCAGGCAGAAGGCAATGCGCCATGGCAAGGGGTCATGCCCTTGCCTCAGGTGGCGGGTTTGAGTGCACTCAAAGTGGGCCATTTGGCCACCTGGATCGATGCCGTCGCCATCAGTCTGGCCCAGTTGAACGCTGCGCACACACCGGTTGAATGGTCGGTCGTGATGCACAATCTCATGTCGCGATTTTTTGAACCCGAGACTGAAGCCGACGAGCGCATGCTTTTGCGTTTGAAGCAGGAACTCACCCAGTGGCAGTCGCTGTGCGAACAAGCAGGCCTGTCCGAGCCGTTGCCCCTTACCGTGGTTCGCGAGCACTGGCTTTCTGGCCTTGAGTCTGCTGGTCTTCAGCAAAGATTCTTTGGCGGGGGCGTACAGTTTTCAACCCTCATGCCTATGCGTGCCATACCCTTCAAAGGCCTGTGCTTGTTGGGCATGAACGATGGTGCTTATCCCAGGCAAAGCACGCCCCGCGATTTTGATTTAATGACCGAGCATTGGCGTGCTGGCGACCGTTCACGCCGCGAAGACGATCGCTATTTGTTCTTAGAAGCTTTTCTGTCTGCGCGCAACAAGCTCTACATCAGTTGGCAAGGATGCAGGTCCACCGACAGTCAAACCATGCCGCCTTCGGTGTTGGTCTCACAACTGATAGATGTCCTCAAGGCCAAGTTCACCCCAGAAATCGAAGCCAAGTTACAACCTTTGCAAGCGTTTTCCGAGAAATACTTTGAGCCCAATGCTGCTTTTTTGACCTATGCAGACGATTGGGAAAAAGCGCAACTTGGCCATGCCGATCTCATTGTCTCGTCTGATGCCTCGCAGGTTCCTGAGGCTGGCCTGCCTATTATTTCAGAATGGCCCTTGAGGGAATGCTTGCGTTTGCTCAAACAACCGGTCGAGGTTTACTGGCGAAGCCGCTTAGGTGTGCAATTGATCGGCCCAGAAGAAGCGTTGCAAGATGATGAGAATTTCGCGCTATCAGGCTTAGATCGCTACACCTTAGGTCGAGCTCTGTTGGAAGCCCATGACATGGACCAACAACGAGCAGCCGAGAGCTTGATGGGACAGCTGCCCATGGGTGCAGCTGGGCAAGGGGTGTTGAAGCAGCAATATGAGGCGGCACAGCGCGTCAAAGATCGGGCTGCCGCATACTTGGCGCGCTACCCCACCGAACTGCCCACACAAACGATCGACATGACGTTGGCCATGCCTTGGGGTGACGTGCGCGTCTGTGCAGAGATGGTCAATTTGCGTCAAAGTGATTTGGGGTGCTTGCAAATGGCCACTCGACCAGGTGCTGTGGCCACCGGTCAAAAGGATCAGCAATCGCCGCGCGCAGATGTGCTGATCAATTTGTGGCCCAATCATGTGCTCTTGTGTGCAGCAGGTTGGAACGTGCAATCTGTGGCAGTAGGCCTAGATGGGGCTGCTATCTTGCCAAGCCTCACTGCAGAAACGGCAAAACAATTGCTTGTCAAATGGTTGATGGTCTACAGACAAGCATGGTTGCGGCCCTTGCCCACCACTTTCAAAGCTGGTTTGGCATTTGTCACTGAGCAAACAAAGCTCACCCAGTCGGACAAACAAATTGACGCCCAACAGGTGATTGAGCAAGCCTTGGAAAAAGCCAGCAAAGCCTTTGTTGACGGCTTTGCAGAAGACACCGACTTTGCGCGTTCTTTGTATGTGCAGCGGTCTTTTGATCATTTTGAATTCTTGCGCTCTGGCTTGCCAGAATGGGCGCCCTTGTTGTATGCCGATTTGCTCAACGTGGCTGCCATGGAAGGGGGTGCATCATGCGTGAATTGATCACGCACAAGCTCAATGTGCTGACACTGCCATTGAAAGGCATTCAGCTCATTGAAGCCAGCGCTGGCACCGGCAAAACATGGACCCTTGCAGCCCTGTATGTGCGGCTGGTGTTGGGGCATGGCTGGCAAGGGAAGGGACTAATGCCACCTCAAATTTTGGTCATGACCTTTACGGAGGCCGCCACTGCAGAGCTAAGGGATCGCATTCGTGCACGCTTAACGCAAGCCGCTCAATTTTTCAAAGGCAAGGGGCAAGATGCCGATGATTTTCTGCTGCACTTAAAAGAATCACTTGGCACCGAGCACCACGAAGAACATGCAGCACGGTTAGAAGAAGCTGCGCAATGGATGGATGAGGCGGCCATTTACACCATTCACAGCTGGTCTAGCCGCATGCTCAGGCAGCACGCATTTGACAGCCAAAGCTTGTTTGATCAAAAACGCCTAGACGATGCACCCGCTTTAAAATTGAAGTTGACCAAAGATTACTGGCGTGAATTTGTGTACCCCCTTGAGGCCAAGCAGCTGGGTTCAATGAAGTCCTTAGGGGCTACACCCGAAGCCCTGTTGAAGAACATTCAGCCGCTGTGGCAGAAGTTTGAAAAATCACCGGGTGGTTTTCCAGATGCTTCGCAAGATCCAAACCCGCAGGCTTCTTTCGATGCTTGGGCGCAGTGGCAAGAAACTTGTGAACAGCTCGAGTCAACTGCACGTCAGTTATTGGCAACGCACAGCCAAGATGCCTCGAAGCAAATGCGCCATGCACTCACCCACGATTTGCGAGGCAACATCTACCTTGCCAGACGACACGACTATTTCATTTCGCATTTGTTGCAATGGGCTTCGGGTGAAGAAGCGGATCTTGAAACGCTGAAAAAATTCACGTTGGAAAAGCTCAATGCCAGTTTGAAAGTCAACGCCAATCCTGTCAGTGATCCCCATGGCATTTGGACTGCACTTGGCAATTGGATGTCGCATTTAGATGCGAAACCTGATGTGAGTGTTGAATTGCTCCAGCACGCAGCAGTCAAGGTCGGGCGCGCCTATTTGCATCAAAAGAAAAATTTGGCCAGCTTCGATTTTTCCGATTTGTTGCAGCGCTTGCATACGGCACTTCACGTAACTGGCAGCCGTTTGCCCGATTTGATACGTGCGCAGTTTCCAGTGGCCATGGTGGATGAGTTTCAAGACACCGATCCATGGCAATACGGATCTTTGCGCCGAATTTATGCTGCTGAGCCGTTGTTGGCGCTACCAGATCAGCAGCCAGCCAGTGCCTTCTTGATGATTGGCGATCCCAAGCAGGCCATTTACAGTTTTCGCGGCGCCGACCTGCAAACTTATTTGAATGCCCGCCATGCTGCTGAAGCCATTTGGACTTTGACAGAGAACTTCCGTTCCAGTGAGGAAGTGGTCAATGCCGTTAACCATGTGTTTGGTTTGGCAAATCGACCCTTTGGAGAAGTGCCCTTTGAACATGTTCAAACCCCCATCCCTGCAAAGTCACAAAGTCTTCAATTTGGCAACGGCCAAAAAGTGCCGGCCCTCACTGTTTGGCATCTGAATGTTGACAAGCCCCTCAGTGGCACGCAATACACCACCGAGTTGGCGCAAATTTGTGCCACGCAAATGGTCGACTTGCTGAATCAGAGAATCACAAAACCGAGTGACATGGCGGTCCTGGTTCGTGATGGCAATGAGGCCAAAAAAATCCGTCAAGCCCTGGCAGAGCGTGGTGTTCGCAGCGTTTATTTGTCCGACCGCGACAGTGTTTATGCCACCCGCGAAGCTCTCGATTTAGCCTGCATCTTGGAAGCGGTCTTGCAAGCCCGCAACGCCAAACTTTTGCGCGCAGCACTGACCACGCGCACTTTGTGCCTCAGTTTGTCTGAAATTGAACAAGTGTTCAATGCAGAAGATGCCTGGGATTTATGGGTAGAGCGCTTCAATGCGTGGCGCACCACGTGGCAGCGCCAGGGCTTTTTACCAATGCTCTACAGAATGGTTCATGAGCAAGACATCGGCAAGCGCATGCACGCGCAGGGCGATGCCGCTGAAAGGCGATTAACCAACCTCTTGCATTTAGGTGAGTTGTTACAAGCTGCCAGCCTCAGCTTACAAGGCGAGACGGCACTCTTGCGTTTCCTCACCGATCAATTGGCCAATCCGCAAGCACAAGGCGAGGCTGCGCAAATGCGCCTTGAGACCGATGCGCAATTGGTCCAAGTCATCACCTTTCACAAAGCCAAAGGTTTGCAATACCCCTTGGTCTTTTTGCCATTTGCATCCAACTTCAGAGAAGACAAAGACGAGTCACTCAGAACACCTGAAGAGCGACTTCAAGAAGACATCCGTTTGTTGTACGTGGCACTTACGCGCGCGCAGCAAGCCATGTGGCTGGGCATTGCCAAACGCAAAGATGATTTCAAAGCCAAAGATGCCACGCCCCAAAGCGCCATCAGCGTTTTGTTGGGACGAACATCCATCGACGATTTGCAAGAAAAATTGCAACAGTGGGCGGCAGTCGAAGACATTTCCGTTGTGCCAGCACCAGTAGCCAATGACCGCCGGTATGTTGCGCTTCAGCTAACGCAAGATGACCCGCCCACGGCCGCAAGACAACCCACACGCACATTGCCTCGCGCCGGTTGGACGGCCAGTTTCAGTGCACTCACACGCAACTTAGCAGACACGCATCTGCCGTCCTCCGATTCTGGCTTGGCCAGAGAAGATCGGTGGCTCGATTCCCAAATCGACAACCCTGTTGCAAAGTCCTACGACTTGTTAGACATCGACGCAACTGCAACTGCAACAGAAACTGCAACAGAAACTGCAACAGAAACTGCAGCCACTGCGCAACCCAGCTACAACGCTTTTCCAGCTGGCAGTGCCTATGGCACCTTGCTGCACGACATTTTCGAGTGGCAGCTCAAGGAAGGCTGGCCTTTGTTGCAAGACAAGCGGTCTGTGTCTGCCGAAACCCAGCTCCGTTGGCATCGCTGGTGGCAAACACAAGCCGACAGCTTGCAACTCAGCCCCGAACACCAAGCGCTGTGCCTGCAACTCATCCGCCATTGCGCCTCTGCGCAATTTGCACAATTGGGCTCAGATCAACATTGTTTAAGTTTGTTCCAACTCAATGCGCACAACGCTTGGCCCGAAATGGGTTTCACGTTCAAAACGCATGGTGTGTCAACTCTGGAAATTGATCGCCTTATTGGCAAATTGATTCACCCAGACCAAGCCCGTCCAAACCTGCAAGCGCAGCAGTTAAATGGTTTACTGACGGGCTTCATGGACATCGTGTTTGAGCATCAAGGGCGCTACTATGTGCTCGATTACAAATCGAACAAACTGCCCGAGTACACGTCAAACAGCATCGTGGGCAGTATGCTCAGCCACCGCTACGACGTGCAATACACCTTGTACATCTTGGCTGTTCATCGGCTCTTAAAGTCGCGACTGAAACATTACGACTACGAACAACACATGGGCGGCGCCATCTACCTTTACCTCAGGGGTATCGATCAACCGGGGCAGGGCGTGTATTTCAACAAGCCATGCTTCGAACTCATTCAAGCACTGGACCACGCATTCAAGGACCATCCATCAGCAGTTTTGCCAGGGGTGATGGCATGACCCTTCCAGCACAAGACATGCGCACCCAGAATGCAGCGCAGGTATTTACAAGCACAGTCAATTGGCCATGGACCTCACTCGATGTCGCGTTTTTGCAATTCTTGAAATCACATCAAGCCAGTTCAGAGCCTTTGCATGAGGTGTTGGCCTTATTGACCAGCTACCAAATGGGGCGCGGCCATGCCTGCCTAGACCTCGATGTCTTGTGGCATGACGCCAAGCAATTGCTTGATTGGACCGATGCACAAGTGAACGCACTGAATCAACTGGCCAAGCAGTCAAATCATCCACCCAGCGATTTGTTTGCCGCCGCAGTCAACCCGTGGGCCGAGGCTGCCAAAACCTTGCCTTGGGCACTGGGTGAACATTCACCCATGGTGGTGTCCCTTCAAGCGGAGGGGCAAGTACAACGGGTTTACTTGAGGCGCGCTTGGCAGGCCGAGCAATTTATTCAAGCCGCCATTCAATTGCGCTTGGCAACGCCATTTGACGTGCCTGTAGACGCCAAGGAAAAGTTGGATTCATTGTTTGGCCCCATGTCAAAAGAGACAGATTGGCAGCGCATTGCGTGTGCCAAAGCCTTGCGAGCGGGTCTCACGCTCATTACGGGCGGTCCCGGAACAGGCAAAACCACGACGGTGGTTCGCTTGCTGTCTTTGTTGCAACAAGCCGCAAAAGACCGTCAACAAGTTCTTCGAATTCATTTGGCAGCACCCACAGGCAAGGCCGCAAGCCGCTTAAGCGCATCCATTCAATCGGCCTTGGCTGGGTTGCCCAATGGCTGGGCCGAAGGCATTCCCACGCAAGCCGTCACTTTGCACCAGTTGTTGCAATACAACCCAGATTCAGCGGCCAAGTCAGCCCCAATCTTGGCAAGCGATTTGGTGGTGGTGGACGAAGCCTCCATGATTGACCTCGAACTGATGGCCCGTTTGATGAAATGTGTGCCATCTCAGGCTCGCTTGGTCTTGCTGGGTGACAAAGACCAGTTGGCCTCGGTAGAGGCCGGCGCGGTATGGGCTCAATTGTGTGAGGGCGCCGCACAGTCCGATAACAACACGCACGCGCACAAAACCAAAGCGTATACGCTGACCGAGCAAACAGCTGTATTGCATATCAGCCGCCGTTTTCATGCCGACAGCGCCATTGGGCAATGGGCCAAATTGATCAATGAGGGGCAGCAGCAAGCACTCAAAGCGCATTGGCAAGCCTTGCCCTCTGCAGATGCTTTGCAGCCCCATGCCAGTCCAGAAATTCAGCGCTGGCCAGATGCTTGGCGCCACAGATCCCATGGTCAATTGCATGCTGAGGTGGTCAAGGCCCTCCAAGTGGGCTGGGCCAATTGGTTGTCATTGTTAAACCCACTGCTTCAAGTTGGCGCTGTTTGCGACAACGCACATGCCCATCAGTTGCTCACCAGTTTCAGTGAATTTCAAGTGCTGTGCGCGCTTCGGCAAGGCCCTTGGGGTGTGCAAACTTTGAACGAACGAATTGCTGTAGCGCTTGGGCTAAACCCCAACCGTGAAAAAAGTTTTCAACCGGTTTCGCAGCAAGAGTTTTGGTATGCAGGGCGTCCCATCATGGTCACGCGCAACGACTACCACTTGAACCTCATGAATGGCGATGTGGGGCAGTGTCTGCCCACCCAGAATGGTTTGCGTGTGGCATTTCCCGATGGCAAAGGCGGCGTCAGATGGGTGCTGCCCTCCCGCTTGGATGCCGTTGAGACAGTGTGGGCCATGACCGTTCACAAATCTCAGGGTTCTGAATACGACCATGTGCTCATGGTGCTACCCGATCGGGAGGCGCCAGTGCTAACGCGCGAGTTGCTGTATACCGGCGTTACGCGGGCCAAATCTCGGCTCAGTTGGTGGGTCCCTAGCCCTGCCGTTTTGATCTCTGCGGTAGCACAACGCGTCACTCGCAGTGGCGGTTTGTCGGATGGCCTGTTTCATCGGTCAAAATAAGCGCATTTACAGATCAAGCGAGTTCGAGATGAATTTTGACGACATGGCCGACCAACTTTCGGCGCACCCCGATTACAAAGTCAAACGACGCTTGGTACCTATCCTGAATTTTGGCCCTGGCACCGGCGGTCCAACAAAACGAGTCTTGATTTTGGACACCGAAACAACCGGTTTGGATTGGCGTGCAGAATGCATCATCGAATTGGCCATGTTGGCAGTAGATGTCGACATGCAAACCGGCAAACCTGTAGGAGAAGTCGAAGTCTACGAGGACTTTGAAGACCCGGGTCGTCCCATCCCGCCCGAAATTGTCAAACTCACAGGCATTACCCAGAAAGATGTCAAAGGCCAGTCGCTGAACGACGCCAAAATCAAAGACATGGTGGCCCGAGCCGACCTGATCGTGGCACACAACGCTGGCTTTGACCGACCCTTTGTTGAAAACCGACTGGACGTGTTTGAACACAAAGCGTGGGCATGCTCGTTTCAAGGAATTAATTGGAAGGCATTGGGCATGGGCTCTGCCAAACTCGAGTTTTTGTGCAGTGAGTTGGGCTGGTTTTACGACGCTCATCGCGCACAAGTCGACTGCCATGCCTTGCTTCGGGTCTTGTCATCACCTCTTCAATCTGACACATCCGAACACAGCAGCACCGGCCTTCAACAGCTTTTCAAAGCCTCTGAAAACGCAAGGACTGTGGTCAAAGCCTTTGGCTCACCCTTTGAAACCAAGGACAAACTCAAAGCGCGAGGTTACCGTTGGGATGCCGAGGCCAGGGTTTGGTACACCGCCGTCAAATCGGCGGAGGCTTTGGATGCAGAAGCAGATTGGCTTAAATCTGAGGTTTATGGTGGGCGATCCGCCCGAATTGGGCTCGAAACGCAAGATGCCAGGGTTCAGTTTTCCAGTCGCAGCGGTAAATCGGGCGATCGAGTCTTGTAATTTGAAAGATTTCGGGGGCTAAAAGTGTAGGGAGTGCCTCCAAAGACTGGGATAATCTCGGGTTCGGTAAATTGTCTTTTCCATTTCGGAAAATGCCCATTTCCTTCCCTTTTGAAGAGCATCCCAGCCATGGCCCAATACGTTTTTTCCATGAACCGCGTCGGCAAGATCGTGCCGCCGAAGCGTCACATTCTCAAAGACATTTCTCTTAGCTTCTTCCCTGGCGCCAAAATTGGCGTGCTCGGTTTGAATGGTTCTGGCAAATCTACTTTGCTGAAAATCATGGCTGGCATCGACAAAGAGATTGAGGGTGAAGCCATACCAATGGCCGGCCTCAAAATTGGGTACCTGCCCCAAGAGCCCCAAATGGACCCCAACGAAACTGTGCGCGAAGCGGTTGAAGGTGGTATGGGCGAGGTGAAGGCCGCGCAAGCCCGCCTCGAAGAAGTCTATGCAGCCTACGCCGAAGAGGACGCCGATTTCGATGCGCTCGCCGCTGAGCAAGCCAAATTAGAAGCCATCATTTCTACGGCCGGCGATGCGTCCGATCACCAACTTGAAATTGCAGCAGATGCGTTGCGTTTGCCTCCGTGGGACGCTGTCATCGGCAAACTGTCGGGGGGTGAAAAACGCCGTGTGGCTTTGTGCCGCTTGCTGCTCAGTCGCCCCGACATGTTGCTGCTTGACGAACCGACCAACCACTTGGACGCAGAAAGTGTCGACTGGCTTGAGTTGTTCTTGCAACGTTTCCCCGGTACGGTGGTGGCCATTACCCACGACCGCTACTTCTTAGACAACGCGGCCGAATGGATCTTGGAACTCGACCGTGGTCACGGCATCCCCTACAAAGGCAACTACTCCAATTGGTTAGAGCAAAAAGAGGCTCGCTTGGAGCAAGAACAACGCACCGAAGATGCGCGCACCAAAGCCATGAAGAAGGAATTGGAATGGGCGCGTTCTAATCCCAAAGGCCGTCAAGCCAAGAGCAAAGCCCGTTTGGCACGCTTTGAAGAACTGAGCGATTTTGACTACCAAAAACGCAACGAAACACAAGAAATTTTCATTCCTGTGGCCGAGCGTTTGGGCAATGAGGTGTTTGAATTTAAAAATGTCAGCAAGTCCTTTGGCGACCGTTTGTTAATTGACAACCTCAGCTTCAAGGTACCCGCTGGCGCCATCGTTGGCATCATTGGCCCCAACGGGGCAGGTAAATCGACGCTCTTCAAACTCATTGCAGGCAAAGAGCAACCCGACAGCGGCTCCATCAAAGTGGGTCAAACTGTCAAGATGGCCTTCGTCGATCAAAACCGCGACGACTTGTCCAACGAGAAAACCGTTTGGGAAGATGTGTCGGGTGGTCTCGACATCATGACGGTCGGCAAATTTCAAATGCCAAGCCGGGCCTATTGCGGCCGCTTCAACTTCAACGGGGGCGACCAACAAAAGAAAGTTGGCATGTTGTCTGGCGGTGAGCGCGGTCGTTTGCACTTGGCCAAAACCCTCATCGAAGGCGGCAACGTGCTGCTGTTGGACGAACCTTCCAATGACTTGGACGTTGAAACATTGCGTGCTTTGGAAGACGCTTTGCTTGAGTTTGCGGGTTCGGTCATGGTCATCAGTCACGATCGTTGGTTCTTGGACCGCATTGCCACGCACATTTTGGCCGCCGAAGGCGATAGCCAATGGGTCTTCTTCGATGGCAACTACCAAGAGTACGAAGCCGACAAGAAGAAGCGTCTGGGCGAAGAGGGTGCCAAACCCAAGCGCGTGCGATTCAAGGCCTTGAAGTAATTCAGTCAAAGCATTGACGCCAGAAGTGCCAAGCGGAACCGTGCCATGAAACCCATGCGCTTAGAAGACATTCTCTTCAGCCAGGGTTTCGGCACCCGCCGTGTCTGTGCAGGCTTGGTGCAGCAGGGCTATGTCAGCATCAATGGCCAGGTGCAAGAAGACCCTGGCGTTTTCTTTGATCCCGACAATCTCAAGTTCAAAGTCCAAGGTACCGAGTGGCCATATTTTGACCGTGCCTATTTGATGCTGCACAAACCCACAGGCACGGAGTGTTCGCAAAAGCCATCTACTTGGCCCAGTATTTACACATTGCTGCCGTCACCCCTGCGGCTTCGCCCACAAAAAGCAGCCGTGCAGGGCGTCCAAGCTGTAGGTCGTTTAGACCAAGACACCACTGGCTTGTTGCTGCTCACCGACGATGGCAAGTTCATCCACCGCATGAGCTCGCCCAAGCACCACATGCCCAAGGTGTACGAAGTCACCACCAAGCACGAGATCACCGATCTGCAAGTTGAAAAACTATTGGCCGGCGTGGTGTTGGACGACAGCCCCAAACCGGTCAAAGCGGCGGCTTGTGAAAAAATTGCAGCAACGCATCTGAAGCTGACCCTCACAGAAGGCAAGTACCACCAAGTTAAACGCATGTTGGCTGCGGTGGGCAATCGGGTGGAAGGCTTGCACCGCAGTGCCATTGGCAATTTGCAATTGCCCGAAGATTTGGCGCCCGGTCAGTGGCGCTGGATCTTGCCTAGCGAGCTTGAAAAATACTTCAAAGCCTGAAGTACCTCTTCCGGTTTGTCTTTGTGCGGGCTGTGTCCGCAATGTTCAAGTTTGACCAATTGGGCATGCGACACTCTCGCCGCAATCTCATCAATTTGTGCCATTGTGCCGTAGGGGTCGCTGGTACCTTGAATGGCCATCAAGGGCGACTGAATGTTGTGAAGCAGGGGGCGAATGTCAAAGTTCCTGAATTCTTCACTGAGCCACACATCGTTCCATTGCCAAAAAGCCACGTCGACATCTTTGTGAAACTCCGTCAAACGTGGGCGCAGTTTGTCAAAGTTGTTGCGTGCCTGATTGATTGCATGGATGGAAATCTCTTCCACCATGACATGCGGCGCCATGACCACACACCCTGCCACTGCAAAGTGACTGGCATGAATCAAAGCGATGGTGCCGCCATCGGAGTGCCCCACCAGCAAAGGCTTGTTGATTTTCAAGGCTTGAATCAAGCCCGGCAGTACCTCAAGCGCTTCGTGGTGCATGTAATCTGCCTTGAGGCGGCCAGCGCCCCGAACATCTGCAATGCTTTCAGAATGGCCGTAGCCCCTGCGTGAGTAGACCCAGCCTTCGCAACCCAAGCTTTTGCAGATGGAAGCGGGCCAATCTTTCCATAGGGCAACGCTGCCGAGGCCTTCGTGCAAAAAGATGCAAGGTGCCAAGGGGCCGGCCGTAGATTCTTGACGAATCAGGGGGATGTGCTGAATCTCCAATTCAACACCATTGACAGAGATCATGTGGGGCGCCTTCATGGGCTCATTTTGACACCAGAAATGGCCTCATTTGTCAAACTTAGAAGCAACTCACGCATGTGCTGCATCAATCCCCCATTACACTTGAGGGATGATCTTTCGTGCCCTGACTTTGACCCTTGGTTTGGCAACTTTCAGCTTGGCCTCTGCCATGTCTGGAACGCCACAACCAGCACCCGTGGTGCCTGCTGCGCAAGCTCCTGCGCCCATCTTTGTTTTGAACTCGCTAGATGGCAACGTCAGTGTGATCGATCCCGTGTCGTGGACCGAGACCAAACGCATTCCAACAGGCAAAGAGCCACACCATTTGTACCTGACGCCAGATGAGAAATCGGTCATTGTGGCCAATGCCTTGTCTGACTCTCTCACCTTCATTGACCCTCGCACAGCTGAAGTCCAACGCGTTGTGCCAGGCATCTTGGATCCTTATCATTTGCGCTTCTCGCCCGACATGAAATGGTTTGTCACTGTGGCCAACCGCCTTAACCACATCGACATTTACAAGTGGGATGGCCAAAACCCAACGCTGGTCAAACGCATTGCTTCTTCCAAAACACCAAGTCACATGTGGATTGACAGCAAGAGCACCACGGTCTGGGCCACCATGCAAGACAGCAACGAGTTGGTCGCCGTAGACTTGGCCACTCAGGTTATCAAGTGGCGGGTTAAAACTGGGCCAATGCCCGCCGATGTGTTTGGCACCCCTGATGACAAAACGATCTTGGTGGGCTTGACAGGCGGTGATGGCGTGGAGGTCTACGACGTCTCCAACGGACCCGCTAAAAGAATTAAAAAAATTCAAACAGGCAAGGGTGCGCATGCATTTCGCGCCCTGGGTGACAAGCAGCACGTCTTGGTCAGCAACCGAGTGGCCAACACCATTAGCAAAATTGATTACACCAATTTTTCAGTGGTCGATCAATTTCCCGGCCCCTCCGGCCCCGATTGCATGGACATTACGGCCGATGGCAAAACCATTTTGTTGGCATCGCGTTGGGCGCAAAAGCTCAGCGTGGTCGACATGAGCACACGCAAAGTGGTGCGACAAATTAAAGTTGGCAAGTCGCCCCATGGGGTCTGGACCTTGGACCATGCACCGCGTCAATGACGCTGGCTTGAAATGGGTCCTGACAGGCCTTTTGCTGGCCAGCCTTGCCTGGCCTGCCAGGCCTGCTTTGGCGCAAAATGCCCTGCGCAATGCGCCAAGCTGCAAACAAGCGGTTTACCTCACCTTTGACACTGGGCACATGGGTGTTGCCCCCTTGATCTCTCAAGTTTTGCAAAAGCATCAAGTGCCCGTGACTTACTTTGCAGCGAACGAAAAAACACAGCAAGGCGATGGCAGCCTGGGCGCGCATTGGGCGCCTTGGTGGAAAGAGCAAGCAGACCACGGTCACGAATTTGCAAGCCACACCTTTGACCATGCGTATTGGCGCGCCGATCTAGAGAGCGGCCAATTCAAAATTCGCCCCAGTGCAGGTGAATTTGCAGGCAAAGATTTAACTTGGCGCGCAGCGGATTACTGTGCCAACTTGAAGCAAGCGGCCGATCGCCTTGAAGTCATGACCGGTCGCAAAACCTTGCCTTTGTTTCGCGCGCCAGGCGGTAAAACATCCCCCAAACTGTTGGCGGCAGCCAAAGCTTGTGGCTATACCCATGTGGGGTGGTCGCCTGCAGGATTTCTGGGGGATGAGCTCTCAAGCCAAACCCACAGCAACACCAAGCTGTTGCAAAGTGCTTTGAAGAACATTCGAAGCGGTGATATTTTGGTGGCGCATTTGGGTATCTGGTCGAGGCAAGACCCATGGGCGCCTGCTGTTTTAGAGCCCCTGATCTTGGGCTTGAAAGAAAAGGGTTTTTGCTTTGCAAGTTTGCGCCAGCATCCGCAATATTCGAAACTCTTGGCAGAATTACCGCGGTAACCTTCGTTCTAGCTGGATGCGCCCTCATGTTTTCCAACGTGCTTGAATTTTTTTCAGAAGCTTTTGAGCAGTCACGGTCGATGCTGTTCGAAAATGTGGTCCAACCCCTTGCATTCAATTTAGGGGCTGGCAATTTGTTGGATGTCGCTTTCGAAGGCACAGGGTGGTTGTTGGTAGGCCTTCTTCAAATTGCCGTCATGGTTTGCGTCATTGCGCCTTTAGAAAGATGGCGCCCCATAGAAGTTTCAAACAACCCCTCCGCTGTGCGAGTGGATGTCATTTACACCCTGATCCACCGCTTGGGCCTGTTCAAGCTGGTCATGTTTTTCACATTTGAAAATGCCGTTGAGACCGTCTTCGGCATGTTGCGCGTGCAAGGCTTTCCAACCTTTAACATTGATGCGGTGTGGCCCGGCGTCACGGACCATGCCGTCGCCAGCTTTGTCATTTATCTGGTGGTCTTTGATTTTGTAAATTACCTCATACACCGAGGTCAACATCAGTTCAATGCTTGGTGGTCTTTGCATTCACTGCATCATTCTCAGCGCCACATGACTTTGTGGACTGACAATCGAAACCATTTGTTGGATGACGTCATGACCGCCTTGATTTTGTCCATTGTGGCCAAATTGATCGGGGTGGGGCCAGGTCAATTTGTGGCCTTGATTGCTGTTAGCCAGTTAAGTGAAAGTTTTCAGCACGCCAACTTCAGGTGTAGCTTCGGTTGGCTGGGAGACCGCTTGTGGGTCAGTCCACGATTTCACCGTTTGCACCACAGCATCGGCATTGGCCACGAATCTGCCGGACGCCAAACCATGGGGGGTCACAACTTCGGTGTGCTTCTTCCATGGTGGGACATGTTGTTTCAAACTGCAGATTTCTCCAACCGTTACGACCCAACAGGCGTGCGTGATCAAGTGGAAGAAGGACGCAACTATGGTGATGGGTTTTGGGCCCAGCAGAAGTTGGGTTTGATGCGCCTCTTCCAACGGAAGGCGAACGCATGAAAAACATGGCAGATTCTTTCTGGCGTGCGCTTGCCTATTGCTTTCACCCCAAAGTCATTCTTTTAACCTTGCTGCCCTTGCTGCTGATGCTGGTCATCGTGATGGGCTTGGGCGCGGTCTATTGGGATGCTGCGTTGGAAAGCATTCGAACTTGGATCGATGCAAGCACTGCCATGAACTGGGCATGGCTGTGGCTAGAGCGTGTGGGTCTGATGAGCTTGAAGGCTGTCGTGGCACCCCTGATCGTCGTTGTGGCAGTAACGCCTTTGGTGGTGGTGATGTCCTTGCTGGCGGTTTCTTTCATGATGACGCCAGCCCTTGTGAATTTGGTGGCGACGCGAAGGTTTTCCCTCCTTGAACGCAAGCAGGGCGGTTCGATGTTGCAAAGCATCGGTTGGACATTTTTTTCTGTGCTGTTGGCCTTGGGTGCACTGGTCTTGACCTTGCCATTGTGGTGGTTGCCACCCTTGGCCGTGATGTTGCCAGCACTGATTTGGGGATGGTTAACCTATCGCGTCATGACCTACGACGTGCTGTCTGAACATGCATCCCGCAACGAGCGCATTGAGTTGATGCGGCGCTATCGATTTCAGTTGTTGGCCATGGGCATCGTGACAGGCATGATGGGTGCAGCGCCAAGCTTGGTGTGGGCGTCGGGTGCGTTGTTTGTTGCAGCCTTTGTCGTGTTGATCCCCATTGCAGTTTGGATTTACACGCTTGTCTTTGTTTTTTCTGCCCTATGGTTCGTCCATTTTTTACTCAACGCCTTGTCGCAACTTCGCGAGGAACCGCCTAGCGCCTTCGATCCCGATTCACAGAACGTACGCAACGCTGTGGACGTTGAATCCAAAGTCTTGAATGTTGCCTCCTCAGGCTAGACCATTGAAAACAAAGCACCATGACCTCTTTAAACCTTGCGGCCACCCATGCCGCCCCATCCATTGGCATCGTCATCATTGGCGATGAAATTTTGTCGGGCAAACGTGCCGACAAGCATCTGCCCAAGTTCATTGAACTGCTCAACGAACGCGGTTTGCAATTGGCATGGGCGGAGTATGTAGGCGACTCGCCCGATCGCATTACAGCAGTCCTGTCACGTGCCTTTGAGTCAGGCGATGTGGTGTTCTCTTGCGGCGGCATTGGCGCAACGCCAGACGACCACACGCGTCAATGTGCGGCCAAGGCTTTGGGCCTGCCGCTGGTGCTACAGCCTGAGGCAAAGGCCCTGATTTTGGAGCGCATGCGTGATGTGGCCACAGAGCAAGGCTTGCCTTACGAGCCCGATCGTGAAGACAACGTTCACCGTTTGAACATGGGCACCTTTCCAGAAGGGGCCGAGATCATTTCGAACCCTTACAACAAGATTCCGGGCTTCACTTGCTTAGGCAAAGGGCAGGGCAAGGTTCACTTCGTTCCTGGCTTTCCGGTCATGGCGTGGCCCATGATGGAAGACAAATTGAACGCTTATTGTCAAACTTGGGGTGCGTCACCTCAACGCGCTGAACGTTCGGTCATTGTTTTGGGTGCCATGGAAGCCACCCTCACGCCTTTGATGGAGGCCATTGAAACGCAATTCCCTGGCGTCAAGGTTTTCAGTTTGCCCAGTGTGGATCACCCTGAGTGGGGAAAACACATTGAGCTGGGTGTCAAAGGCGAAGAGGCACTGTCCTTGGCGGCTTTTGCGGCTTTAAAGGAAGGTTTAAAGCCATTCAATGTCAATTTAGGCCCTGAAATGGTGCGCTAACCATTTGTGCACTACAATGGTGCAATAGATGCGTGTTGCTGGTGCATTGACTTTTTGGAAAAAATCATTCGTTTCCCTCGGGACTAACCCTGTCCTCGGGGCACAATAGCGGTCTTGGGACATTGTGGGGCACCGCCTTAGCTGGCACAAAAACTGCAAGCCCGAAGAACCAATTATCAACATCCATCCTTAGGAGATTCTGATGGCAAAGACCGTCGCAGACGTAATGAAGATGGTGAAGGACAACGAAGTCAAATTTGTTGACTTCCGCTTCACCGATACCCGTGGCAAAGAACAGCACGTTTCCGTGCCAATTTCTCACTTCGACGAAGATAAGTTCACTGACGGCCACGCGTTCGACGGTTCTTCTATCGCCGGTTGGAAGGGCATTGAAGCCTCCGACATGTTGTTGATGCCCGATCCCATCACAGCCAACATCGACCCCTTCTTTGAAGAAACCACCTTGATCTTGGGTTGCGACGTGTTGGAACCCGGTGACGGCAAAGCCTACGACCGTGACCCACGTTCTATCGCCAAGCGCGCTGAAGCTTATTTGAAAGCCTCCGGTTTGGGCGACACCGCCTACTTCGGACCCGAGCCAGAATTCTTCTTGTTCGACGACGTTCGTTTCGGCAGCGACATGTCTGGCACGTTCTTCAAGATCGACGACTACGAAGCACCTTGGAACACTGGCACCAAA
>JBEDKQ010000022.1:0-36342 GCA_041172085.1 Pseudomonadota bacterium
TGATGCGACTTCATCCACTTCAATGCCAACCAAGGCGTGACAGTGAACGCAATGAGCAAAGACAGCGCCATGCCCAAGCTGGCGTTGATAGGAATGGGGCTCATGTAGGGGCCCATCAGGCCTGACACAAAGGCCATCGGCAACAAAGCCGCAATCACAGTCAGCGTGGCCAGAATGGTGGGGCCACCCACTTCATCCACAGCTGCAGGAATGATTTCTTTGAGTGATTTACCGGGATACAACTGCTGATGGCGGTGAATGTTTTCAACCACCACAATGGCGTCGTCCACCAAAATACCAATTGAAAATATCAGTGCAAACAAGCTGACTCGGTTGAGTGTGAAGCCCCAAGCCCAGCTGGCAAACAAGGTGGCCGTCAAGGTCAAGATGACGGCGCCGCCCACAATCACGGCTTCTCGTTTGCCCAATGCCAAACCTACCAACAAAATGACCGAGGCTGTGGCAAAGGCCAACTTCTGAATCAGCTTGTTGGCTTTTTCAGCAGCAGTTTCGCCATAGTCGCGCGTGATGGTGGCTTCAATGCCTTGCGGCAACACGGTGTTGCGCATTTGGTCCACGCGTGCGCGGGCAGCACGGGCCACATCCACTGCGTTTTCGCCTGGTTTTTTGGTCACCGTCAAAGTAACTGCAGGGTACATCTGGCCCTTCAAATCGACTTGCGACGTACCGGGCAAGTAGCTCACATATTGCTGTGCTTGTTGCGCACCCTCTTCAATTTGCGCCACTTCTTTCAAGTAAATGGGCTTGCCAGCATGAACACCCACCACCACATCGGCCACATCGTTGGCCGATTCAAAAAAGTTGCCGGTTTCAATGTTGATGCGCTGACCTGCTGGATTGTTCTGATTCATGACATGGCCCGAAGGTGCAATGGCATTGGCACCTGCCAGTGCGACCTGCACACTCAGCAAGTCCAGGCCACGTTCACGCAAGCGCGTCGGGTTCAAGTTCACTTGCACCGCACGACCAGGTCCGCCAATGGTTTGAACTTCTCGAGTGCCTTTGACTTGCTTGAGGTCCATTTCAAGACTGCGCGCCACACGCTCTAGCTCTAAAGCTGAAGGCGCATCTTTGCCCCACAACGTAACAGCCAAGACGGGTACGTCGTCAATGCCTTTGGGTTTCACAATGGGCGGCAAGGTGCCGAGGTCACGTGGCAACCAGTTTTGATTGGCATTGAGCACATCGTACAAACGCACCAAGGCATCTGTGCGCGGTACGCCCACTTTGAATTGCACCGTCAACACCGCCATGCCAGGGCGCGACACCGAATAGGTGTGCTCAATCACCGCCATGCCAGGGCGCGACACCGAATAGGTGTGCTCAATGCCCGCAATTTGGCCCAGCACTTGTTCGGCAGGTCTCGCAACTTTGTTTTGAACATCTTCGCTGCTGGCGCCCGGAAAGGGTATCAGCACATTGGCCATGGTCACATTGATTTGCGGCTCTTCTTCGCGCGGCGTGACCATGACAGCAAACAAACCCATGAGCAAGGCCACGATGGCCAGCAAAGGTGTGAGTGCGTTGTTTTGAAACTTGGCGGCCAGTTGACCTGCAAATCCAAAGTGACTCGTGTCCGTTTGATGGGGCAAGTTATTTTGCGACATGTGCGCCTCTCATACCGGCTTGCACAGCATCTACTGCAATCAGGTCGCCGTCTTTAAGACCTGCCCAAATTTCCACACCGGCACTGCCATGGTCGGCGCCCAAGCGCACCAACTTCATTGCAAAGCCATTTTCTTGGGCAACATACACTGCCGTAATTTCGCCCCTGCGCAAGATGGCCGATTTGGGCGCCAATCCTTTGGCTTGCATCGCACCGGCAATTCGAACCTGTACTTGCTGTCCTGGAGATGCATTGACGGCTGCGCCTGTGCGCGGCAAATCTAATTTGATGCCAATGGTTTGACTGATGCCATCGGCGTTGGGCATGATTTGCATGGCAGCAGGCTTGATGGTTTCTGTACCTGACTGAATTTGAACGTCACTTAATTTTGGCAAGGCGTTTTTTTGCGACGCTGGCCATTGCACAACAACGCGCAAGGGTTGTGGCGCATAGACAGTCATGAGCGGTTTACCAGGCATTGCCAAATCGCCTGCTTGTACAGATGTTTCTAAAACCCAAGCGTCGTAGGGCGCTGTGACTTTGGAAAATGACTGCGTCACTTTGGCCTGCGCTGTAGCGGCTCCGGCACTGTCACGGCCTGCTTGAGCCGCTTTGTATTGAGCCTCCGCCAAATCGAGGGCCGCAGAACTCACAAAGCCCTGAGTCTTCAATTCTTGTGTGCGCTTCAATGCAATTTGCAGTTGACGCAACTCTGCATCGCTTTGCTGCAATTGCGCTTGGCTTCGGAGTACGCCCGTTTCTGTTTCTCTGTCGTCGATGGTGGCCAACACTTGGCCCGCTTTAACCCGATCTCCTGCTTTGACGTTCAAGCTCAGCACTCGGCCAGGAATTTGAGACGACAAGGTGCTTTGCATGACAGCTTCGACCACGCCATCGATGTCGCTGTAATTGGCGACAGACTTTTGGCCCACTGCCACGACTTTTACAGCGGGGCCAACGGCTGCAGTGGTCGTTTGCGAAAAGCTTGAAGTGCCGCCAAAACCCAAGCCTACGGCCAAAGTGGCACCTAACAATGAACGGCGTGATGCGTTTACAAATCTCTTTTTCATGTCGTCTCCAACCAAAATGGCATCTTAACATATACCCCATGGGGTATACAAGGACTTACAAAAAAGCCTGCAACGAGGGCAGGCTTTTGACTTTTGAGCTGCGAATGAAGCTTAAAAAGGAATGTCGTCGTCCATGTCGTCAAAACCACTGGCGGGCTTGGCCGCAGCAGCAGGACGATTGGCCGGCGCACTGGCAGCAGGGCGTGGCGCTGCAGCGGGACGGCGGGCAGGTGCGCCACCGTCTTCGTCGCCACCGCTTGGGGCACCCATGCCTTCGCGGCCACCCAACAATTGAAGTTCGGTGGCGATGATGTCGACCGTGTTCTTTTCGACGCCGGCTTGGTCGGTGTATTTGCCGTACTTCAGGCGGCCTTCAATGTAAATGGGGCGGCCTTTTTTGACATACTCGCCAGCAATTTCGGCCAGACGGTCGTAAAAAGTGACGCGGTGCCACTGCGTATCTTCTACCGTTTCGCCGGATGTACGGTCTTTACGGCGGCTGGTGGTGGCAATGCTGACATTGGCCACGGCCTGACCCGAGGGCAGATAACGAATTTCGGGGTCACGGCCACAGTTGCCGATGAGAATTACTTTGTTGACTGAAGCCATCTTATTTCCTTGAAATCTCTTTGGGTGAACAAGCGCAATTATGCTTGTTAGTGGACAGGGGCTTCAATGGGTTCCATGAACCATGCAAGCAAAAGCCAGAGGAGGGTGGCCAGGCCACATACGACAAATAAAACCTGCGCGCCGCCAACTTTCATGAGGACGCCACCTGCGGCGCCACCGGCAAAAAAGCCCAACGACTGCAAGGTGTTGTAAAAGCCCATGGCCATGCCACGCGCATGGGGCGGGGCTGCCCGCGAGGCAATGCTGGGTTGGCAGGCTTCCAAAATGTTGGAGGCAGAGAAGAAAACACACAGAATGGCCACCATGCACCACAAGTTGGGCGGACTGCCAGCGACCAAAGCCAAACTGAACATCACCAGTGCAATGACCATGGCCGAGCCCAAGAACACCGCACGCAAGTAGCCTTTGCGTTCGAGTGGAAACAAGGTTTTGCCCATGACCAAAAAACCAAACGTGACGGCTGGCAAATAGGCCCACCAATGGTGCTCTTTGGACAATCCTGCATCCACCAACATTTGCGGCACCGCCACCCACATGGCCAATAAAACGGCATGCAGGACAAAGACCCCTAAGTTGTTGCGAAGGGAGGGTACGTGCGTGAGGACTTCCTTCAAACTGCCTTTGGGTGCTTCAATAGGCATGCTGGTTTCGGGCGGAACGCCCCAAATGACCACGGCCACACCGCCCAAAGCCAAGAAGCCAGTGAGCATGAACAAGCCCGACAAACCCGCCACTGAACTGAGGGCAGGCGCCAAGATCAGGGACAAAGCGAACATCAGGCCAATGCTGGCACCGACCAAGGCCATGGCCTTGGTTCTGACCACATCCCGGGTTTGATCGGCCAGCAAAGCCGTGACCACCGCGGAGACTGCACCCGCACCTTGCAAGGAGCGACCCACAATCAGGCCGAACAAAGAATCGGCTGCAGCGGCAACAAAACTGCCCCCCGCAAAAATCAGCAATCCAAAAACCAGGACTTTTTTGCGACCTAGTTTGTCTGACGCGGCACCAAAGGCCATTTGCAAGGCCCCTTGCGTGAGGCCATAGATGCCCATGGCCAAACCTACCAAACTGGCATCGTTGCCGCCTGGGTACTTGGCAGCCTCCAAGGCAAACACCGGCAACACGACAAATAACCCCAGCATGCGCAGGGCGTAAATGGAAGCAAGAGAAAAACTCGAGCGTTTCTCCAAGGAGGTCATCCTTGACGCTGCGCTTGCGTCTAAAGCCGTCGTTTCAGACGAAGAAGAATTAGAAAGTGGTACGGTCATAGTTGTGCTGTCTGGTGACCGATTGTCCCTGATTCAAAGCGAATTGCCCCAAAAGTCTTGCGTATTTAAATCAATGCATGCTCGTTGGAAAACTTGACTTCTACGCTCAAGTTTTTTTGAAGTTAATATTCACCCGTTTAGCTTATTACCAACCTTACTGGAGTTTTTATGAAACAGACCAACCGCCGCGTATTCATGATGCAAGTTGCATTGGGCGGCTCCGCCTTGGCAGCAACACAAGCCATGGCCCAAGCCATGGTGAACGAGAAAGACCCACAAGCAACAGCTTTGGCCTATGCCGCTGACGCGACCAAGGTCAAGAACCCCAAGTACGCTGCAGGCCAAAAGTGCGCCAACTGCGCTTTGTTCCAAGGCAAAGCCACTGACGCCGCAGGCGGCTGCCCCTTGTTTGCTGGCAAACAAGTGGCGGGTGCAGGCTGGTGCTCTGCTTACGCTAAAAAAGCCTAATTCAAGCTTGAAGCCACAACTGCTGGGCCAAGGGCGCAGCAGCGAAGCATCTCAAAAAGCCAGCAATTGCTGGCTTTTTTCATTTCAAGCTGTCAATCTGCGCTGCTCTTAACTTGGCGTAGCAGAAAGGGCGCCCGTCTTTAGCGATAATCGAGGGTTTTGTCTGGCACCTCGATTTTGAACGCTCCCAACGCCCCCGCAAGTTTGACTGCTTTGGCCACTGCCAAAGAGAAAGTTCGCCTTTTAGAAGCCGAACTGGCGGCCGCACGGCTAGAAGCCGCAGAATCTGCTGGCGATACAGGCGCCTATCTGGCCAGCGCCGTACGCGGTGCTCGCACCCACAACCTTAAAAACATTGACCTCGACATTCCGCGCAACCAGTTGGTGGTGATCACGGGTCTGAGCGGCTCGGGCAAATCCAGCTTGGCCTTTGACACCTTGTATGCCGAAGGTCAGCGCCGCTATGTCGAAAGTTTGTCGGCCTACGCGCGTCAGTTTTTGCAACTGATGGACAAGCCCGATGTCGATTTGATCGAGGGCCTGTCGCCCGCCATCTCCATCGAGCAAAAAGCCACCAGTCACAACCCGCGCTCCACCGTGGGCACCGTGACCGAAATTCATGACTACCTGCGCTTGTTGTTTGCGCGCGCAGGCACACCGTATTGCCCCGATCACAACTTGGCACTGCAAGCGCAAACCGTGAGCCAAATGGTTGATGCGGTTTTAGAACTGCCCGAAGACACGCGCCTCATGATCGTGGCGCCCATTGCGCGCGAACGCAAAGGCGAGTTTGAAAAAGTCTTTGAACAAATGCAAGCGCTGGGCTATGTGCGCTTTCGCATCAACGGCGAAACCTTCGAAGTGGAAAACCTGCCCACCTTGAAGAAAACCGAAAAGCACGACATCGATGTGGTGGTCGACCGACTCAAAATTCGCAACGAAGCCGAAGCACCAGCGCGCGATGCACTGCGCCAACGCATTGCCGAAAGCTTTGAAGCGGCTTTGCGCTTGGCAGAACAACGTGCTGTGGCCGTTGAAATGGACACGGGCAAAGAGCACCTGTTCAACGCCAAGTTTGCGTGTCCTGTGTGTCACTATTCCATTGCCGAGCTTGAGCCGCGTTTGTTCTCTTTTAACTCGCCTATGGGCGCCTGTACCACCTGTGATGGTTTGGGCACCACCGAAGTGTTTGACATTGACCGTGTAGTGGCGTTTCCTTCTTTGAGCTTGGCCAGTGGTGCCATCAAAGGATGGGACCGCCGCAACGGGTTTTATTTCAGCATGCTGGAAAGT
The DNA here is from genome assembly GCA_041172085.1 of Pseudomonadota bacterium. Classification (GTDB taxonomy): domain Bacteria; phylum Pseudomonadota; class Gammaproteobacteria; order Burkholderiales; family Burkholderiaceae_C; genus Limnohabitans_A. The sequence continues at coordinate 6,360 of JBEDKQ010000022.1, forward strand.
TTGGCCAAGCATTACGCGTTTGATGTGGAAGCTTCCTTCGAATCTTTGCCCGACAACGTGCGCCACGTGATCTTGTGGGGCTCTGGCGAAGAAGACATCAAGTTCAGTTACATCGTGGAGTCGGGTGCGTCGCAAGGCAAACGCGTGACCAAGAAGCACCCCTTCGAAGGCATCATCCCCAACCTCACCCGACGTTTCAAAGAAACTGACTCTAGCGTGGTGCGTGAAGACTTGGCGCGCATGCGCAGCCACCATGCCTGCTCAGATTGCAATGGCACGCGGCTTCGACGCGAAGCGCGACATGTGCGCGTGGGTGAAGGTGATCAAGCCCGCGCCATCTACGAAGTGAACCATGTCACTTTGGGTGAAGCACAAACTTATTTTCAAAGCTTGCAATTGCGTGGCGCCAAGGCAGAAATTGCCGACAAAGTGGTGCGTGAGATTGGCTCGCGCTTAAAGTTCTTGAACGATGTTGGATTGAACTATTTGAGCCTCGATCGCAGTGCTGACACGCTGTCGGGTGGTGAAGCGCAACGCATTCGCTTGGCCAGCCAAATTGGCTCGGGCCTCACGGGCGTGATGTATGTGCTGGACGAACCCAGCATTGGTTTGCATCAACGCGACAATGACCGCCTCATTGGCACACTCCAACATTTGCGCGACATCGGCAACAGTGTGTTGGTGGTTGAGCACGACGAAGACATGATTCGCATTGCCGACCACGTGATCGACATGGGCCCAGGTGCCGGCGTGCATGGTGGCCGTGTCATGGCGCAAGGCACGTGCGCAGAAATTTTGCAAGCGCCTGATTCTTTGACAGGCCAGTATTTGTCTGGTCGCAAAGCCATTGAAGTGCCCTCCCAGCGTCATGCGCCTGGCAAAGACTTCATTGAAATCATTGGCGCCACAGGCCACAACTTGAAAGATGTGCGCGTTGCATTTCCGGTGGGCTTGCTCACTTGCGTGACAGGCGTTTCGGGTTCTGGCAAGTCCACGCTAGTGAATGAAACTTTGTACACTGCAGCAGCGCGCAGCATTCACCGCGCCCATGAAGAGCCAGCGGCCCACGAAGACATTTTGGGTCTGTACCACTTTGACAAAGTGATCAACGTTGATCAGTCGCCGATTGGCCGCACCCCCCGAAGCAACCCCGCAACGTACACCGGTTTGTTCACCCACATTCGTGACCTGATGACCGAGGTGCCTGCAGCCCGCGAACGTGGTTATGGCCCTGGACGTTTCAGCTTCAACGTCAACGCCTCCAATGGCGGCGGTCGCTGCGAAGCCTGTCAAGGTGATGGCATGGTCAAAGTTGAAATGCACTTCTTGCCCGATGTGTATGTGCCTTGCGACGTGTGCCACGGTCAACGCTACAACCGCGAGACTTTGGAAATTTTGTACAAAGGCAAGAACATTGCACAAGTACTCGACATGACAGTTGAAGCTGCGTTTGAATTTTTCAGTGCGGTGCCTGCCATTGCGCGCAAGCTGCAAACTTTGCTAGATGTGGGCTTAAGCTACATTCGACTTGGACAAGCGGCCACCACCTTGTCGGGCGGTGAAGCGCAACGTGTGAAATTGGCCTTGGAATTGTCCAAACGCGACACGGGTCGCACCTTGTACATCCTAGACGAACCCACCACAGGTTTGCACTTCGCCGACATTGCGTTGCTGCTCAAAGTGTTGCATCAACTGCGCGACGCCGGCAACACCATCGTTGTGATTGAACACAACTTGGATGTGATCAAAACTGCCGATTGGTTGATCGACATGGGACCCGAAGGCGGCTCAGGCGGTGGCACGGTGGTGGGCGTAGGCACACCCGAAACACTGGCCGAAAACACGGCCAGCTTTACAGGGCGTTACTTGAAGCGCTTGCTCCAAAAATAAAGCGCCTGCATGTTTGAAGGCATGCAGACGTTGAAATCAGTAGGGGCTTGAAAGAGGCTTGGTCAGCCTTGAGAAGCAGCCCTTAGCACATCGCGCGTACGCTCGGCTTCTTTGCGTGCGGCTTGCGCAAAGTCATCACCGGATGAGGCATACAAAATAGCGCGTGATGAATTCACAATGACAGCACCTGTGGTAGCGCCATTGGTTTGGCGGTAACCCGCTTTGATGGTGGCCACCGCATCGCCGCCTTGTGCACCCACACCTGGAATGAGCAAAGGCAAAGTAGGTGCCAAACTGCGCACGCGTTCAATTTCTGCAGGGTACGTCGCGCCCACCACCAAGCCCAATTGGCCGTTCAAATTCCAAGGACCTTGCGCCAACTTGGCCACATGCTCATACAGCAAAGGTTGACCTTCGACAGATGCCAAACGCTGGTTCTGCAAATCATCGCCACCTGGGTTGGAGGTGCGACACAACAAGAACGCACCCTTGCCGTGGTATTTCAAATAAGGCTGCACAGAATCAAAGCCCATGAAGGGCGACAAGGTCACGGCATCTGCGCCATATCGCTCAAACGCTTCTTTGGCATATTGCTCGGCGGTAGAGCCAATGTCGCCGCGCTTGGCATCCAAAATGACAGGCACATGAGGCACGTTGCGGCGCATGTGTTCCATCAGTTTTTCCAATTGGTCTTCGGCGCGGTGTGCGGCAAAGTAGGCAATTTGGGGCTTGAACGCAATGGCCAAGTCGGCCGTGGCATCGACAATTTGCGCGCAAAAGTCATAGATCTTGCTGGCGTCGCCCTTCATGCCCGCAGGGAATTTGCTGGGTTCGGGGTCCAAGCCCACACACAACAGGGAGCCGTTTTGGCGCTCGGCGCCTTGCAGTTGTTCTAAGAAGGTCATGGTCGGATTTTAAAGCGTTCAAACGCCTTTTGTCGTTTGCCTCTAAGATCGCGCCATGCACTCACTCACCCCTCGCCAATGGCTGGTCTTGGCGCTCTTAACGGTCGTCTGGGGCCTGAACTGGCCCATCATGAAGATGGGCGTGACGGGCTTTCCACCACTCACCTTTCGCTTCGTTTGCTTGCTGATTGGCACACCCGTCTTAGGCTTGGGTCTGTGGGCCATGAAAGTGCCTTTTCAAATTCCTCGGCGCTATTGGCGTGAACTGTTGGTGCTGGCCATTTTCAACATGTTCATCTGGCATGCCTTGATCATTTTGGCGGTGCAATATTTGTCCAGTGGCCGCTCGGCCATCTTGGGTTACACCATGCCCATTTTTTCTGCACTCATTGGCGCTTGGGTGTTTAAGAATCAATTGGCCAAACGCGCTTGGGGCGGCGTGGCCGCAGCCGCTCTGGGTGTGGTGTTGCTGCTGTGGCATGAGTTGTCCAACCTCACCGGCAAACCTGTTGGCGTGGTCTTGGCGTTGGTGGCAGCCAGCACATGGGCCTTGGGCACGCAGATGCTTCGCCGCACCAGCATCCCTTTGCCCACCCTCACTTTGTCTTTTTGGATGACGGCCATGACCACTGTGGTGATGGGCCTCTTATCGTTTGCATTTGAGTTCGATCGTTGGCAAGAACCCAGCGCCACGCACTGGGTGTCCATTTTGTACAACGCTGTGTTGGTGTTTGGCTTTGCCCACGCGGCTTGGTTTTACTTGGCGCGCAGCTTGCCGCCCGTGGCCTCTACCCTGAGCGTCATGCTGATTCCCATCTTGGGCGTGTTCAGTGGTGCTTGGGCATTGGACGAAACCCTGCATTGGCAAGATTGGGCCGCCATGGGTTTGATGGTGGTATCAATTGCCAGTGTGCTGTGGCCGTCCAAGCCTGCAGCAACTTAAGCGCGCACCAAGCTGGCCGCTACGCACAAATCGGCCCAGGCCTTGGCTTTGTCGGCCTGGTTGCGCAGCAAATAAGCAGGCGGATAAGTGACCACCACTGGCACGCCTTGGAAGCTTTGCACTTCAGATCGCAATTTGCCCAGGGGCTCGGTGCTTTGCAGCAATGCCAAAGCAGCTGTCCGTCCCATGGCCAAGATCACTTTGGGTTGAACCAAGGCCACTTGTCGGGCCAAGTAAGACGCGCAATGCGACACCTCCACCGCACTGGCGCTGCGGCCCGAAGGTGTGCGGCACTTCAAAGCATGCGTGATGTAAACGTCCGCACGCGTCAGGTCGAGTGCCTTGAACATGTTGTCTAGCAATTGACCTGCAGGACCTGCAAAGCTGGCGCCCACTTTGTCCTCGTCCTCTCCGGGTGCATCGCCCACCACCATCCAATGGGCTGTGGCAGGGCCTTCGCCCAAGATGGCTTGTTGACGGCCTTGGCACAAACCACAACCGGTGCAACCAGAGACCGCAGATTGCAACGCAGACCAATCCATTTGGGCAATGCCTTCGGGCAACGCTGAAATGTCCACCACCGGGACCGACATCATCTTGGGTGCTGCCGCAATGGGTTTTGCAGCAGGTGCATTTGACACTGCTGGCGTTTGGGCTTGGGCTTGGGCTTGGGCTTTTTCAGGTGCCGCAGCCGTGGCCAGGCGGACTGGCTCTGGTGCAGGTTGTTGCTTTGGCTTGGGCATCCACACACGCACGCCCATCTCGGCCAACATGGCGCGTTGGCGATCGTCCAATTCAAAGCGGGTGTCGATGTCGTGCGGATCAGTCATTGGCTAGAGTTTAGTGCCAAGCGCATCACCACCGCCGCTTCGCGCTGGCTTCTGCCTGTGGGATAGTAATCTTTTCGAAGGCCCACTTGCTCAAAACCAAAGGCCCTGTAAAGCTTCAGGGCGCGGACATTACTTTCGCGCACTTCCAGCCAAAGACTGGCGGCCTCATGCGTTTGCGCGCTCAAAGACAAGGCCTGCATGAGACATCGGGCCCAGCCTTGGCGTTGGAATGACGGGGCGACCGTGATGTTCAACAAATGAACCTCATCCAAAACTTGCATGGCCACGTAATAGCCCACCAAAGCATTCGCTGTTTTCAAGCTTTGCGTCCAATTGCCTGCCTTCAAAGCGTCTTTGAAGTTGCCCATCGACCAAGGGTGGGAATAGCACTGCTTCTCGATGGACACCACCGACTCCAAGTCCATTTCAGTCAGCGGCGCCCACTGCACTTCTAGGTCATTTGGCATCCGCAGTTGCCGTTGCGAATCGCTTGTCATGGCGCTTCAGATGTCTGGCCCGCTGCTTTGGCCGCCTTGATGGCGTTGCGCTCGGCTGTGGTTTGCGCCACTTTGTCACGGATGTAAAGCGGCTGCACACCCTCTGGCGCAACTGCTCTGCCCGCAGCCCACAAGGCTGGTGCCAAACGCAGCAAGGCGAGTGCATGCGGTACCGCGCGCACACACGTCAGCGGTGTATCACCACGGCGGCTTAATGCATCAGAAAATGCGTCGGGGTAGACCTCAAAGCCGTTTCCAGCCAAGACATGCGACGCTGTATGTTCCGTGATCAATGCATGTGCCACTTGTGCGGGTGGGCCAACCTGCAAAGGCACCGCAGGTTGCCACTGGCCTAGGTCGGCTTGCCATTCGTAAGCACCGCCATACACTTCACCCATGCGTGCATCCATGACCACACTGACATGGGATGTCAGCCCAGCTTGCATGCTGCCACGCGCATCTTCGGCCACGACCATCAAGGTGTCGACAGGTATCACTTTCAAGTTCGCACCTAGCGCCAAGCCCTGCGCCACGGAACAGGCTGTTCGAAGGCCGGTGAATGAGCCTGGTCCTTGGCCCATCACCAAAGCCGTCAGGTCTTTCAATTGCATCTGTGCTTGGGCCAACAATTGATGAATGGTGGGAATCAATTGGGCAGAAGCGTTGGGGCCGCCTGTTGTGTGCAGGTGCCACGATTGGTCGCCATGACTGAGGGCCACCGACATCATGTCGGTGCTGGTTTCAAACGCTAAAAATTTCAAATGCTGTGTCATGTCAAAAAGATTTGTGGCTCAAGGTTCAAGCCTTGGCCATGGCTTGACGCACACCAAACAAAATGCCGCCAGTGACCAAGGCCAAGCCAACCCACAAGTTCCACGACAAAGGTTCACCCAAAAACACCACCGCGCCCAAAGCGGAAAGGCCGGGAACCAAGGCGGTGATCATGGTGGATTTGACAGGGCCGAAAGAGCGAATCATTTGGGTGAATGTGATACCCGAAATGACCACCGAGCCCACACCTTGAAACACGGCCTGAAACACAATCTCTGACCAAGACGCTTGCGACATGTGACTTTGCAGCAAGTCAAGGTTGACCAACAAAGCATAGGCGGGCACAAAACAAACCAGGGCGAATGCCGTAATGGCCATGGTGGCGCGCACAGCATCTAAACCATGTCGGCGCACAGTGACGCTGTAGGCCGACCAGCAAAATGCCGCTGACATGAACAGCACATCACCTATCCAAACCTCGCCCCCTTCAAACGCCTTGAGCAAGCTCATCCCGCCGACCAACACATCGCCACACACAATCATGAAAAGACCAATGGCGCGGTTCATGCCAATTTGCTCACGCAAGAAGAGCCACATCAACAAGGTGGTCCACAGCGGCAAGCTGCCTGGCATCAAGACCGACGCATGGCCAGCAGGTGCATAAAAGAAACCAATGTAGGCCAACACGGCGTACAAGAAACCGCCAAAAAACCCAGCCTGAACCGTGATGCCCAAAGGCAAAGGCGACAGGCCCCACAAAGAACCCACTTTCTCGCCCCTTTGACGCTGCTCACGCATCATCCACCAAGCCCAAGGCAGCAAAATGCTACTGGCACCAACGATCCGTGCGCACGCAATGTCTAACGGCAACAAAACATGGGATGCTGATGCACGGGCCACGATGATGAAGGATGTCCAGATGAGGACCGTGATCACAGCCGCCAGGCGGCCAACGGTTTGAGGGGAAAAAGCCATGCGCCAATGATACGTCCTGGCTCGAGACTCTTCAGAGCCTCAGCGCCGCAAGTGCTTCCAGAGGCGGCTAGACTTCAGTCATGCGCAAGTTTTTCATTTTCAAGCCCACTTATGCCATCTTTTGGATCGCAGTCTGCCAATGCCTGACAGCGCAGGCGCAATCTCAAGTGCAACCCCATGTGCAAGTCAAAGCCAAGACCACGTCTGCGGCCAAAGACAGCCTTCCCCCGCACATTGGCTTGGCCTTGAAGCAAGCCAACATCCCCCTCAATGCTTTGAGTGTCTTGGTTGCGCCAGTGCAAACAGCCCCTCAGGTTCCTGAGCCAAAGCCACGCCTGAGTTATCGCGCCAGCGCCGAGATGAACCCAGCCTCTGTGATGAAATTGATCACCACTTCGGCTGGCTTGTCGATGCTGGGGCCCGACTTTACGTGGCGCAATCGCGTGTTCATCGACGGCCCTGTCAAAGACGGCGTGCTGTTGGGCAATATGTACTTAAAGGGCAGCGGCGACCCCAAATTGGTTGTCGAGCGTGTGCAAACATTGATGGACGAGGTCTTGCAAAAAGGCCTGCGCGAAGTTCGCGGTGACATCATTCTGGATGGCAGCGTGTTTAATTTGCCTGCACGCAACCCTGCCAGTTTTGACGACGAACCACTGCGCCCCTACAACGTGGCCCCCCAAGGCTTGCTGCTGAACTTCAACGCCTTGTTGTTCAAATTTACACCCGACACGGTTCGCGGCGAAGCCAAAATCGACAGCGAGCCACCCTTGCGCAACGTCCAGTGGTCAAGCGCCGTGCCACTGTCCAACGGGCCCTGCCAAGATTGGCGCAGCCAACTCAAAGCTGATTTTTCAAATGCAGACCAGGTGCGCTTTGCTGGCGCATACCCAAGCGCATGTGGTGAACAAAAATGGCCAGTGGCCTATGTCCAGCCTCACACCTTCGCCCCTCGCATGGTGCAAGCCATGTGGCTTCAAGCTGGCGGCAAATTGACGGGTCAAGTGCGCGATGGCCTATTGCCCAATCGCGTGAGTCTTTGGCACGAAGCACCCTCCTTGCCTTTGTCTGACATCGTGGCCGACATCAACAAGTTCTCTAACAACGTGATGGCCCAGCAGCTGTTTTTGACCTTGTCCAGCCAACAAGGTGCCGGTAACTTTGAAGCGTCTCGTCAAATGGTTTTGCAATGGTGGCGACAGAACCTGAAGGATCAAGCGCTGCCCATCCTAGAAAATGGCTCGGGCTTGTCTCGCGAAGAGCGCAGCAACGCGCAAGCGATTGCAGCGCTGCTGCAACTGGCGGCGCAAAGTCCTTACGCCAGTACGCTCCAAAAATCTTTGGCCATTGCGGGTGTCGATGGCACAGTGTCACGCCTGAAAGACCGATTGCCCAATTCAGTGGCCATTGGCCGGGCACAGCTCAAATCTGGCAGCCTGCGCGATGTGGCTTCTTTGGCAGGCTACGTTGACGGCTTGAGCGGCCAACGTTACGTGTTTGTGGTGATCGTGAACCACGCCAATGCCAATGCCGCCAGACCCGTCATGGACAAGCTGCTGGAGTGGGCCGTGAGCGATCAGAAAAAGTCATAGGCTGACTGGTATTAACCCCATCACCGTCAGCCTCTCCACTGCTTAAGATGATCTGAAAAGAACGGGCGTTCTTTTTTTAATTTCGTCTTCGAGACAAGCAAAGAGGTAAACGATGAAATCCATGACATGGAAACTGGCACTGCTGAGCACAGTTGCCGCAGCCATTCTGGCAGGTTGCGGTGGCGGAGGTGCCGACCAAACCAGCCGACTAGCAGGCATCACATCTGTCAAAGTCATGGGCGACAGCCTGGCCGACAGTGGCGTGTTCAAAGGCATTCCCACCAACGGCCGTATCTTTTCTGTGCAAGACAGCAGCAGCGAGCCCAACACCGTTTGGACCGAGCGAATTGCGGCGTTGTTAGGCGCACCGCAGCTGTGCAACTTCTTCAAATACACCGGCGCAGCAGCCACACCTTTTGCCACAGTGGCTGGCTGCTCCAGCTACGCTGTGGGCGGGGGTCGTATCAACAACATCAACCCCCAAACAGGTGGCGGTGCATCGCCCTTCTCTATCACTTACCAATTGCAAGTGGCCAGTGCTGCAGGCAATTACAGTGCCTCCGATTTGCTGCTGATTGACGGCGGCGGCAACGACGCTGCCGACTTGGTCGGTGCTTATTTGGGCGCAGCCAAAGACGGTGGCGCCAGCTTTGCGGCCATGGCCGGCACCCTCATTCCTGCTGCCACCTTGGGCCCCATGCTGGCGGGTGGGCAAGCTGGCTTGGCGCAAGCGGGCGGCGCCTACATGGTGGCCTTGGCCGATAAGTTCTACGGCAGCATCAAGGCCAACGCCTTGGACAAAGGTGCACAACGCATTGCCTTGTTGAACATGCCGGGCATTACCAACACGCCTCGATTCCAAATGGTGCTCAGCGGCATTGCTGCAGCCTATGGCGGAGGTGCCACAGGTGCAGGTGCTCGCGCGCAATCTGAGGCTTTGTTCAAATCGTGGGTTGAAGCCTTCAACTCACGTTTGGCCACTTTGGTTGCCAACGACAAACGCGTTGTGTTGGTCGACTTCTACACTGCCTTCAACGACCAAGTGGCCAACCCCGCTCAATACGGTTTGACCAATGTCACCACACCTGCATGCCCCATTACCGGCTTAGGTGCCGACGGCCTGCCCACTTACAACTTCCAAACTTGTACAGCAGCCAATTTGTCGGCCATGACACCCCCCGCCGGTGCCACTGGCGGCGCCAACTGGTGGCAAACCTATGCCTTCTCAGACGGCTTCCACCCCACGCCGCTGGGCTATCAACTGCTCAGCCAATTGGTTGCCAAATCTTTGGCCACAGCAGGCTGGCTGTAATTCATCGCAAAGGAGAACCCTCATGAAAACAAAATTCTGCTTTGCACTGTCTGCTTTGGCAGCAGTCTCCGCACTCACGCTTGGCACGTCTGCCCAGGCACAATCTCAGGGCAGCTGGTTGGTACGAGGCGGCATCATGCAACTGGCACCGCAGGTCACCAGTGGCACTTTGTCGGCACCTTCATTGCCTGGCGCTCAAAGCGGCGTCAGCAACAGCACGCAAATTGCCGGCGGCATCACCTACATGCTGAGCAACAGCGTGGCCATTGATTTGCCATTGGCCTTGCCCTTCAAACACGACTTGTATGGTGCCGGCACCATTGCTGGCGTTGGCAAAATTGGCGATACCAAGGCCATTCCCGCCACCGTCATGGTGCAGTACCGTTTTGGCGAAGCCAACGGTATGTTCCGTCCTTACTTGGGTTTAGGCGTCACGTATGCCAAATTTGACGGTGAGCACAGCACGGCTGCTTTGTCGGGCCTCACTGGCGGCACGCCCAGCATTCCAACAAGCTTGTCAATTCAATCGAAGTTGGCCGCAACCCTGCAAGTGGGCGCGTCTTACAAAATTGACGAACGCTGGTTTGTCGATGGCGCCATTACCAAGACACCCCTCAAAACGCGCAACACCTTGTCCACAGGTCAAACCTTGGACATCACCCTCAACCCCATTGGCGTAAGCTTGGGTGTTGGCATGCGATTCTAAGTTGAACTGTGCCTGTCCAAAAAACACCCTGCGGGGTGTTTTTTTTGGTTACGACATTTTCAATTAGACACTTTGAACTTGTGCTTTGGGATGCTTGCTGGTATCTCGTGGCTGAGTCTTCTGCTGATGAACAGGATTCTCCCATCCTGGAAAAACAAGTACAGCGGGATGGCATTGAAGCGCCATGGCAAAAATCTTTGCGCGATCGACACCCAAATTGATCCGATCGTTTTCGATGGCAGAAATTGTGGGTTGAGGTATGCCTGTCATCTCCGCCAGTTGCCCCTGACTGAGTTCTTGAAGCTCTCGCACAATTCGAAGTGTTTCGCCAACAGAGACTTCTACCCTTTTTTTAGCCAATTTAAATTCTGACATATCAGCTCTTTTCATAGTCATGTGGCGTTACCTCAACAACCTGAATCCATAAAACTTTGGCAACGACTTGATAAATGACTCGCCACTTTAAACTTAAACGAGATGAACGATAGCCATGCCACTGCCCCATAAGCGCTTCATCCCGAAAACCTTTGATGCGCTTCAAGCCAAGAGGCCCAGACAGTGTTGCAATGTTTTTCCACGTTTCGTAACGTTTCAAAATTTCAATGGGTACGTGCTTTGAAATTTGTTTTTCGACACGGCGATGTTCTTGAATTTCCCACATCAATTTATCGTGACATACCATTTATAGTATGTCAACCTACAAAAGCTGTCAACGCATGCGACGTGGGTAAAGACAATCTTCAAGCCGCAGCGCGTTGGATGCGATCGCGCACACCTTCCCACTCGGGTGTATCGGGCGGTATTTCGATCCAAATGGTCCGCACACCTCTTGCATCAAAGCTGCGAAGCACACTGAACAAATCATGCGCTGCTTGCGAGGCCTCCTTTGGCATGGCACGCCAATACAAACCTGCGCCCATGAGCTCCTGAGATGGTTTTTCAAAGGACCACAGCGCCAAGTTTTGCGTGTGGGGCCCCAAAGCTTCTAGGGCTCTGCGCCATTCAGCTGTGCTCATCAAGCGCACTTTGGCTGTGGGCGCGTAATGCGACTCTAAGGTACCAGACGCACGCGGCGCTTCTGTGCCAAGCGCGTCTGGGTTGACCAATGACAAACCACATGCTTGTTCAATGTGTGTGCGGCTGATTTGCCCAGGCCTTAGCAGCACGGGTACGCCCCGTGTGCAATCGACGATGGTGGACTCAATGCCGACATCGCATTCACCGCCATCCAAGATGAACAGTGCATCGCCAAATTCAGATTGCACATGGGCGGCACTGGTAGGGCTGACACGACCAAACAAATTGGCACTGGGCGCCGCAACACCCCACACCCCTTTGGCTGCACAAGCTTTCAACACTTCAAGTGCAATGGGATGCGAAGGGCAACGAACGCCGACTGAATTTTGTCCGCCCGCAGCCGCAGCCGCTTGGCCCTCGCGTCGTGGCAATATCAAGGTGAGTGGGCCTGGCCAAAATTTCGCCATCAACTGCATTGCAAACGCTGGCACATCGCTTGCAAAATGAGCCACTGCTTCTGTAGAAGCGACATGAACAATCAAGGGATGATTGGAAGGTCTGCCTTTGGCCTTGAAAATTTTGGCCACTGCATTTTCATTGTTGGCATCGGCTGCCAAGCCATACACCGTTTCAGTGGGCAAGCCCAAAAGTTCACCGGCGCACAAAGCGTCAGCAGCTTGCTGCACATGCGCGGAATTGTTGCCTGAAATGATCATGGAAGAAAATAAAAGAAGCGGCTGGTACGCAACTTAAAAAGCCTCAATGCCCAGCAAGGCGGCCGCCTTCAAGGCCACTTCTCGAACTTGCGCCGCAGATGCACCGGTCACATTCAGGTGCCCCATTTTGCGCGCTTTGCGGGCTTCTGTTTTGCCGTACAAATGCAAGTGGGTGCCTGGCAATGCAAGCACGTCTGCCCAATTGGGCAGTCGCATGTTGTTGCTCGCATCAAACCAGACGTCGCCCAACAAGTTAAGCATGATGGCCGCGCTGTGTTGACGGGGTTGCATTAAAGGCAAGCCAGCCAAGGTGCGAACTTGCAAATCAAACTGTGATTGGTCACAAGCATCTAAGGTGTAGTGACCACTGTTGTGAGGTCGCGGTGCCATTTCATTGACCACCATGCTACCGTCTTGCAGCACAAAGAACTCAACGCACAACACGCCCACATAGTTCACACCTTCGGCAATAGCGCGCGCCGCAGCGACCGCTTGTTGTTGCAACGAAGCCGACAGATGGCCTTCGTAAACCTCTGTCACAGCCAAGATGCCATCGCGGTGCAAATTGCGTTGCACCGGAAAATTCACCATCTGACCATCGCGGCCGCGCGCCACAATGACTGAGCACTCGAGTGCCAAGGGCAACATTTTTTCAAGCACGCAAGGCACTTGCTTCAAATCTTGCCAAGCAGCACGCAATGCATCTGCGTCTTTGACGCGCACTTGGCCTTTGCCGTCGTAACCCATTCGCGAGGTTTTCAAAATGCCGGGTAACAAGCTGACCGACAAAGCAGCCTCCAATTGCGCAGCAGATTCAATCACTGCATAAGGCGCGCAAGGCACACCACATTTGACAAAGTGAGCTTTCTCAGCCGCACGGTCTTGTGCAATGGCCACGGCCTCTGCGCCTGGTGAAACAGGCCTGAGCTTGGCTAACTCACGCAAAGCAGGCGCTGGCACATTTTCAAACTCGGTGGTGATGGCGGCACTGCATTCAGCCAAAGCTTGCAAGCCCGCAGGATCGGTGTAATCGGTTTGAACATGGCGATGGCTGACGCGGCCCGCTGGGCTGTTGGCATCGGGGTCGAGCACGGCGGTGAAGTAGCCCATGCTTTGAGCAGCATGCACAAACATGCGGCCCAACTGACCCCCGCCCATGACGCCTAAGGTGAGCGGTTCAACTGAGGAAGTCGAAGATGAAGGGGCGGCACTGCCACCAGGCAACAAAGACACAGAATTTGTCATGCCGGTCATCCAGCGCCCACGGGCGGCAAGCTCATGGCTTGCGCCGCGGCGGTTTGATCTTTTCTGAATTGCTCTAGCTTGGCTTGCAAGGCTGCATCGTTTTGCGCCAGCATGGCCACAGCGAACAATGCGGCATTGGCAGCGCCTGCTGCGCCAATGGCAAAGGTTGCCACTGGAACGCCCTTGGGCATTTGCACAATGCTGTGCAAGGAATCGACGCCCTGCAAATGCTTGCTGGCCACAGGCACGCCCAACACAGGGACCACGGTCTTTGCCGCTAACATGCCAGGCAAGTGCGCAGCGCCACCGGCACCTGCGATGATGGCAAACAGGCCGCGTTCAAGCGCAGTTTCGGCATAAGTGAACATTTCGTCGGGCATTCTGTGGGCAGATACCACTTTGGCTTCATGATCAATGCCAAACTGTTGGAGAATCTGGACTGCGTGTTGCATCGTGTCCCAGTCGGAGCTGGAACCCATGACCACGCCGATGCGTGTTTTGGCCTTGGATGCGGTATTTGTCATGTGTGGCTTTGCTGATGCGTCAAAACGCAGTCGATAAGATTTGAATAATTGTCTCAACTGAAATTCACTTGAAATTCAGCTGAATCCTTGAATTTTAAGGTTTAGCCCTTAGGTCTGGTAAATATGATTGATGTCACCGTAGAAACTTTTGAAACCGAGGTCATTGCGGCCTCCATGACCACGCCTGTTTTGGTGGACTTTTGGGCCCCTTGGTGTGGTCCTTGCAAAACCTTGGGCCCCCTCTTAGAAAAGATGGAAGAAGCCTACGGCGGGCGCTTCAAATTGGTCAAAATTGACTCCGACCAAGAACAACAACTGGCCGCCGCCTTTGGCATTCGCAGCATTCCCACCTGCGTACTCCTCAAAAACGGCCAACCTGTCGATGGCTTCATGGGCGCTGTGCCCGAAGGCAAATTGCGCGAGTTCCTTGACAAACACGTGCCTGGCGAAAACGAAGTCTTGGCCGAAGCCGAAGTGCAAGAAGCCGAGGCCCTCATGGAATCGGGCGATTTGGAAACGGCTCAAACCAAATTGCTAGAAGCCTTGCAAGCCAATCCTGAAAACGATGACGCCCGCTTTGACCTTGTCAAACTTTTGATCAGCATGGGTCAGCTTGAAGATGCAGAAACCGTCTTAAAGCCCTGCCTGTCCCAAATTCCACTCAAATTGCGCTTTGAAGCGTTGAAGCAATGGCTCAATGCATTGAACTTTGTCTCCACCGACCCCATGGGCCAATGGCCTCTGGCTAAATTTGACGAACTTATCGCAGCCAACAAGCGCGACTTTGACGCCCGTTTTGCCAAAGCCCGAGTGCTCTTGGCCAGCGACGACTGGACCGGCGCCATGGACGAACTGTTGGAAATCATCATGCGCGACAAAAAGTGGAACGATGAAGCACCGCGCAAGACCATGGTGGGTTTGCTAGAGTTGCTCACGCCCGTGGCGCCCAAAGGCGGCACCGATCACTCAGGCAAATCTGCTGGTGGCATTGAACTCATGGGCAAAACTGCGGTGCAAGAAGATCCGCAAGCCGCCATGGTGTCGAGCTACCGCCGCAAGCTCAGCATGATGCTGAATTGATCAGCGCGTAGCACCCGCTTGCGCTTCAATGAGGCTGTGCATGTTGCGCAGCATGCCGGCCATCATCAACACCTCGCCCACCACAAACATGGGGCCCACCAACAGGCCCACCACATCGTCCACGAAGGCAGGTTTACGACCTTCATAAATGTGCCCGACAAACTGAATGATCCAGCCCATCACAAACACGGCCAGACCCGGAAACCAAGCTGCATCCCAAATTAAATTCAGACCCCAACCTGCTGCTGCCTCGGGCGTGTGAGCCAAGGCAATCAAGGCGCCGTTAACGGCACTGGTGGCCAAACCCAATAGCAGGTTGCCACGAGTGAGGTACCACAGGGTTGAAAAAAGCCACAACACTGCGGCCAAGGTAACGGGTTGACCCGCAATGTCCATGCTTACCAAGGAGAGCAGCATGCCAATGGACAACACGATTAAGGGGATACCCACCAAGTGGGTGGCAATGTTGCGCCGATCACGGTGGTAGTGGGCGTATTGCACCATGAGCTCGGATGCCGAGCGAAACAAACTTATCATGAGGAGCCTCTCCAAAAATAGATGCGCTAACCCGATGCAACAGCCACGTTGAAGGCTGAATGGGCGCGAAGACTTAACGCGTTAGCCGCTGCAGCGCTTCTTCGTATTTTGCCGAGGTCTTTTCAATCACTTCACGGGGTAAACGAGGAGCCGGCGGGGTTTTGTCCCAGGGCTTTCCATTCACCAACGCACCCTCAAGCCAGTCGCGCAAAAACTGTTTGTCGTAGCTGGGTGGGTTGACGCCCTCTGCATAGCTTTCTGCAGGCCAGTAACGCGATGAATCGGGCGTGAGGACCTCGTCCATCAAGACCAAGGCGCCGTCGGCGTCCAAACCAAATTCAAACTTGGTGTCGGCAATGATGATGCCCTTTTGGGCCGCAATGTGGCTGGCCGCTTTGTAAATGGCGATGCTGATGTCTTTGATGCGCGTGGCCAAGTCGAGGCCAATCATCTCGACTGTTTTTTCAAACGTGATGTTTTCGTCGTGATCGCCTACGGCTGCTTTGGCTGCCGGCGTGTAAATGGGTTCTGGCAATTTGCTGGCGTTTTTCAAACCAGGGGGCAACTTCACGCCGCACACCTGCTGACCTTCTTGGTATTCTTTCCAGCCACTGCCCGCCAAATACCCACGCACCACGGCTTCCACAGGGATGGGCTTCAAGCGTTTGACCAGCATGGAGCGGCCTTTGACTTGAGGCACTTCGTCAGCGCTTACAACGCTCTCGGGGGCATCGCCCGTGAGGTGAATGGGGCAAAGGTTCAAGCCCTTGGGGCCTAGCTTGTCAAACCAATACAAAGCCATTTGCGTCAGCAAAACACCTTTGCCTGGAATGGGCTCGCCCATGATGACGTCAAAGGCGCTGATGCGATCGGAGGCCACCATCAAAATGCGATCGGTGCCGACAGCATAGTTGTCGCGCACCTTGCCGCGTGCGAGCAAGGTGAGAGAGGTCAAAGCGGAGGTGTGTAATGCAGAAACTGTCGTCATAGTGCCTGCATTATCGAGGCAATTTCAGTGAACGACTTGCGCCAACTCACCTTTTGCGTATTGCGCTGCCACCACTTGCAAGCTGTGGCCCTTGATTTTGGCAGCCTGGCCTTCGCAACCGAATTCCAAGTAGCGTTGTTTGCAAATTTGCTTGGCTGCTTCGCGGGCGGGCTTCAGCCATTCGCGCGGGTCAAACTTGTCTGGGTTTTGCGCCATGAATTTGCGTACGGCTGCGGTCATGGCCAATCGGATGTCGGTGTCGATGTTGACTTTGCGCACGCCAAATTGGATGGCCTTTTGAATTTCTTCCACAGGCACGCCGTAGGTTTCTTTCATGTTGCCACCAAATTCGCGAATGATGGCCAACAAGTCTTGCGGTACGCTGGAAGAGCCGTGCATGACCAAGTGGGTGTTGGGGATGCGCTTGTGAATGGCTTGAATGCGGTCAATGGCCAAGATGTCGCCTGTGGGCTTGCGCGTGAACTTGTAAGCGCCATGGCTGGTACCGATGGCAATGGCCAAGGCATCGAGTTGGGTGCGTTTTACAAAATCGGCGGCTTGCTCAGGGTCGGTTAAAAGTTGCTCACGGGTCATGACGGCGTCGGTGCCGTGGCCGTCTTCTTTGTCGCCTTGCATGGTTTCGAGAGAACCCAAGCAACCCAGTTCGCCTTCAACGGTGATGCCCAATTTGTGCGCCATGCTGACCACTTTTTGAGTCACTTCGATGTTGTAGTCGTAGCTGGCAATGGTTTTGCCGTCGGCCTCTAAGCTGCCATCCATCATGACGGAGCTGAAACCCAAATTGATGGCGCCTTGGCACACATCGGGGCTTTGGCCGTGGTCTTGGTGCATCACCACGGGAATGTCTGGGTAGGACTCAACTGCCGCTTGAATGAGCAACTTTAGAAAGCCTTCACCCGCATATTTGCGAGCCCCCGCAGAAGCCTGCATGATGACCGGTGCGCCGGTTTCTTTGGCGGCCTCCATGATGGCCTGAACTTGCTCTAGGTTGTTGACGTTGAAAGCTGGAATGCCATAGCCGTTAACGGCCGCATGGTCCAGCAGCTCGCGCATCGAAACGAGTGCCATGATGAAAGTCCCAAAGTTAAAAAATCTTCTTCAAGCGGCTTGGCGCCATCAATCTCAGACAGGTCGAGACCCTTCTGACTTCATGTAACCGGCTTGTAACTGGTTGTGATTTTAGCAAAGGAAGGGTTCTAAGCCGTTTTTTGTCACAGTCAGACTATGATTTCAGGCATGTTATCCAATCCTCAACCTGGTTCGCCCTCAGACCTTCGCCATTCTTGGCGTCCTGACGCCTTGGTCAGTGTGGTGAGCTTGATGATTCTGTTGGCTTGGGACTTCTCAGGCGGCGACATGCAAATGGCCCAATGGTGGGGGCAGGCCGGTGGCTTTGCGCTTCGCGACAATTGGTGGATGGTCAAGGTCATGCACGAAGGTGCACGCAATGCGGGCTGGATCTTGCTTCTGGCCCTGTTGGCAGGCATTTGGCGGCCATGGGCCACGCTGCGGCATTTGCCAAAAGTCGAACGTGTCAGTCTCTTTTTGTCTGTGTTGGCGGCGTTGCTGACCATCACCCTGGTCAAAGGTTTTAGCAAAACCAGTTGTCCGTGGGACCTGCAAGTGTTTGGTGGCTTGGCCCGCTATGTTTCTCATTGGGACTGGTTTCAAATCGATGGCGGCGGCGGCCACTGCTTTCCCGCTGGCCATGCCTCTACCGGTTTTGCCTTCATGGCGGCCTATTTCAGCCTTCGACACAGCGGCGTCCCAGCGGCACGCTTGTGGTTGGTCTGCGCGCTGTTGGCCGGTTTTGTGTTGGGCCTATCGCAACAAATTCGCGGCGCCCACTTCATGAGCCACACCCTTTGGACAGCTTGGCTTTGCTGGACCGTTGGCTGGACTGCCCACGTCTTGTTCCACCGCATTCGTGTGCTTCAACAAAAGGCGCAAACCTCCTAAAAAGTTTGCGCCTTACACGGAATTTCATGAGCATCCGTAAAGTTAGTCCTTACTCAGCTCGGCAAATCTTCAGCATGTTGGTGCCGCCTGGTGCGCCCATGGGTTCGCCGCAGGTAATGGCATAAATGTCGCCGGCAGACACGATGTTGCGCTTTTTCAGGTGCATTTCGGCCTGCGTCAAAGCCGTGTCGCGGTCTGTGCTGGTGTCCATTAGCAGAGGGCGCACATTGCGATAGAGGGCCATTTTTCTCTGTGAGCTGACTTTGGTGGTTAGCGCATAAATTGGAATCTTGACGCGATGGCGGCTCATCCACAAAGCAGTTGAGCCCGACTCGGTGAGGGCCACAATGCCCTTGGCATTTAAATGGTGCGCCGTGAACAAAGCACCCATGGCAATCGATTGGTCTATGCGGTTGAAGGTCTGTCCACTGAAATCGGCGTCGAGTTCAAACTCCTCTGCCGCTTCTGCTGCCAAACAAATTTTGGCCATTTCTTGAACTGTTTCGAGGGGAAATTTGCCCGCTGCTGTTTCGGCACTCAACATGACGGCGTCGGTGCCATCAAGCACCGCATTGGCCACGTCACTGACCTCAGCGCGCGTGGGCACTGGGTTGGTGATCATGCTTTCCATCATTTGTGTGGCTGTGATGACCACTTTGTCGTGCGCACGGGCCAACTTGATCATGCGCTTTTGCAAGGCGGGTACAACGGCATTACCAACTTCCACGGCCAAATCGCCACGCGCCACCATGATGCCGTCGCTGGCCAACAAAATTTCTTCCAAGCGAGGAATGGCTTCGGCACGTTCAATTTTGGCAATGAGGCCGGGCTTGTGGTTGTACTCGGCAGCGGCCACGTTGGCCAACTGGCGTGCCATTTCCATGTCGGTGGCGTTCTTTGGAAAACTTACCGCCACATAATCGGCTTGGAAACTCATGGCCGTCTTGATGTCGTCCATGTCCTTGGCCGTGAGCGCGGGCGCCGTTAAACCGCCGCCTTGTTTGTTAATGCCTTTGTTGTTTGACAACTCACCACCCAATTTGACGGTGGTGTTGACTTTTTCGCCCTGAACAGAATCGACTGTCAGCACAATCAGGCCATCGTTGAGCAAGAGCACATCGCCGGCTTTGACATCGCGCGGCAGTTCTTTGTAATCCAGGCCAACACCCGTTAAGTCACCAGGTTCGGTGCGAGATGCGTCCAGCACAAACTTGGCGTTTGGCTCGAGCATCACTTTGCCTTCTGCAAATTTGCCGACCCGAATTTTGGGGCCCTGCAAATCGGCCATGATGGCCACTTCGCGCCCTGCACGCGCCGCCGCTTCGCGCACCAAACGGGCGCGGTCAATGTGATCTTGCGCTTTGCCGTGGCTGAAATTGAGTCGAACCACATTCACGCCAGCGCGAATCATGGCTTCAAGCATTGCAGGATCGCTGGATGCAGGGCCTAAGGTGGCAACAATCTTGGTGGCACGGGTGGGCATGGGTTCTAGTCTCCAATGTAATTTAATTTCAATTTTCCCACGAATTTGGTTACAAGCCGAGAACAAATTATCAGTTGTCGGCTTTGATACCGGCTTTTTCCACCACACGCGCCCAGCGGCTTAGCTCGTTTTTAACCAAGTCATTCAGACGTTCTGGTTTGCCACCCACAATCACCAGGCCTTGTTTGTTCATGGTGTCTTTCACTTCTGGCAATTGCAACAAGCTGTTGATGTCGGCGTTGAGTTTGGCAACCACCTCTGCGGGCGTGCCAGCTGGCACAAACACACCATACCAAGTTTCCACCACGCCATTGGCCACGCCCAGTTCTTTCAGGGTGGGCACATTTGGAAAAGCGGGTGAGCGTTCAGCGCTCATCAAGGCCAGCATGCGAAGCGCGCCATTTTGCAAGTGCGGCGCGGCTGTTTGCAGCGCCACGATGCTGGCATCGACATGGCCACCCATCAAATCGGTCAATGCACCCGCCGTGCCTTTGTAGGGCACGTGCAAAAGTTTGACATTGGTTTCTTGGGCCATCAACTCCATGGCCAAATGTTGCGGCGAGCCTGTGCCGGGTGATGAGTAGTTCAATACGCCAGGTTGTTTTTTCGCGCTCTCTTGAAAATCTTTGAACGTGTTGAACGGCGATTTGCCAGAGGTGGCCACGCCCAATGCACTGGTGCCCAAAAGTACCACGGGCGTGAATGCCTGCTGTGGGTTGAAAGGCAGCTTGGGCATCAAAGCGGGAAAGGTGCCATGGGCTGTCGCGGTGACCAACACCGTAAGGCCATTGGGAGTAGCTTTGGCCGCTGCTGCAGTACCAATCGAGCCACTGGCACCAGCTTTGTTGTCGGTCACCACCGACACTTTCCATTTGTCTGCCAACTTGGGGCCAAGCAAGCGCGCCAGCAAATCAGCACCTGTGCCTGTGGTGAAGGGCACCAGCAAGGTGACCGGACCCGCAGGGTAGGCACTGGCCATGTTTTGTGCACTGACTTGGCCGGTGCAAATGGCGCCGCACATTGCCAAGGCCGCTGCAAAGACCGTCCTTCGCCGTTTGAAGAACGCACTTGAAGCAGAAAGGTGTGACATGCTGAATAACTTTCAAAGAAGAAGAAAGAGGAGACCTTGCACGACCTCGCGGGTCATGTCGTCAGGCTTCACAACTTGTGCAATTTGCTTTTCCAAACGTTCCAAGGGCGTTCAACTTGACCGGCATTGGTTTCTGCTGAATTGCGGGCTTCGTCTTCAGACAAATAAATGGGCTCTCCCGCACCCATGCCAAAGCTCATGCGCATGGCGTCGGCTTGCAACTTGGCATTGCCTTCTGTGTAGTAGGCACGAAACACGGCCAATTGAATGGAATTGGCCACCACCACATTGCCATGACCGCGAAGCAAGGCCACTGTGTTTTGTCCCAAGGTATCGGCCAATGATTCGCCAATGCTTTGGTTGCGAATCAGCATGTCGGAGCTTTCGCCCAATGTATTTCGAATTTCGAAGGTAGGCACATTGCTGCCCAAGAAACCACTCATGTGACAGATGGGCCGCAGGCGCGCACCTGTGACGCCAAACGGAATGATGGCAGGTGAATGGCTGTGAACCACTGAATTGACATCGGGGCGCTTCTTGAAAATGGCGCTGTGGATGAAGCGCTCCAAATATGACTTGCGACCTTGCGCATCGTGCACATCACCATTCAAATCGCATTCCACGATGTCTTGTGCTGTGACAGAAGCAGGCGCCATGCTGCGAGCAATGAAGAAGCGCTCAGGGTTGTCGGGATGGCGTACGCTGATGTGACCAAAGCCGTCAAACACGCCTTCGTTGGCCAATATTTGATTGGCAATGGCCAAGTCTTCTTTGAGTTGGGAGATGGATGTGCTCATGGGGTTGCTTGCTTCAGCAGGTAAATTTATTTGGTTAAAAAAAGACGGGTCCAATGTTGGTTCCACTTTTCAGCTTCGTCAACCACAATGCCCGGATCGGTCAGAACGTAATTGAAGTTGTTCAAATTGGATTTCACTTTTTGATTGGCGGGCGGGCGGCCCATGCTGTTCAGCAAAGTTTGCGCCTCGGGTGAAAGAATGAAATCTGCAAACAAAGCGGCTGCATGGGGATGCGGCGCTTGGCGCACAACGGCGACGCCTTGCGGCCGCGCCAGCGTTGGCTCCATGGGCACCCATTCGATGGGCGCGCCACGTTGCTTCAAGGACTGCGCGTTGGCGTTGTAAATGGTCAGGCCCACATCGGTTTCGCCTGCTGCCACCATTTGAGCCAAGAGGATGTGGCCCTTTCGCACGTCTGGTTTGAGGTCAGACAGCTTTTTAAAGAACGCCATACCGCGTTGCTCACCCAGCGAATTGACCAAGCCACCCATCCATTCGGCATCGGTGGCCTCAATGGCAATTCGGCCTTTCCACTTGGCATCGGTGAAGCCTTCATAGTGTTTAGGCAAATCTTCTGGTTTCACTTTTTGGGTGTTGTAGGCCACCACAAAAAAGTTCACACGGTCGGGCATCCAGAGCCGGTGCTTGGGAATCATGCTTTGCGGCAAATCAGCAATGTGTGGACTGTAGAACTCACTCAACATTTTTTCGCGAGCCAAAATTTCCATCTCGGGGCCATTGGTTTCCACCACATCCACCACGTGGCGCTTAGCACGGCTTTCATTCACCACACGCTGCACCACACCGTCACTCAGCCCGCGCCAGATGGTCAGTTTGATGCCATATTTTTTTTCAAACAACGCAGACAATCTTGGCGCGCTCCAACAGCCATGCCTCTCGATCTGCGGCTTTGTTCATGAAGATGGCTTCATTGGGATTGGCTGTTGCAGGGGCAACCGTCTGTGCACGCGCTGGCGTGACAGCAGAAACCCCCAGAACCATGGCCGCAACAAAGGGCAGCCATTTGTTTTTCAGAGACCGTTCAAAGCGATTCACAAACTGTTGCATGAGAAGCTCCTTCAGGTTTTGCTCAGCACTGTTTTGACACGCGCCGGATTCAGCGGAGCTTGTCGCATGCGAACGCCTGTTGCATCAAAGAAGGCATTGGCAATGGCGGCAGGTACCACGCGGCAAGTGGCCTCACCGGCACCCGTTGGTGGCGCTTCGGGCCGGTTGATCAACACAATGTCGATGCTCTCGGGCGTGTCTTTGATCTCCAAAATGGGGTAGCTGTTCCAGTCCACGCTTTTGACTTTGTCGGGGGCAAATTGCACCTCTTCGTAAAGGGTACGCGACAAGGCTTGGACCAAACCACCTTCAATGGTGTAACGCAGGCCCTGTGGATTCACAATCAAACCGCAGTCGTGAGCAACAGTGAATTTGCGGCCCCAAATGCGACCTGTTTTGCGGTCCACTTCAATTTCAGCAACCACCGCCACAATGGTGCCTGCGCGCTGCGCATAAGCAATGCCGCGACCCGTTAAGACATTGCCCGTGCGATTGCGTTTTGAATTGCCACGCGGTTCCCAGCCCGATTTTTCTGCGGCAGCCTTGAGCACCGCAATGTCACGCGGTGCTTTGGCGTACTTCAAGCGAAAGGCAATCGGATCGTCGCCCGTGGCATAAGCCAACTCATCGATGAACTGTTCACTTGCAAATTGGATTTGCAAGCCCACCGGATCGCGCATGTGCGAGGTGCGC
Source organism: Pseudomonadota bacterium (assembly GCA_041172085.1). Taxonomy (GTDB): domain Bacteria; phylum Pseudomonadota; class Gammaproteobacteria; order Burkholderiales; family Burkholderiaceae_C; genus Limnohabitans_A. The sequence goes on from JBEDKQ010000022.1 coordinate 29,999, forward strand.
ATGGGCGAGGCACTGGCAATCAAATCGGGAATGACTTCCCAAGACATCAGCTTGTTGTCAAAGGCATAGCTTTCTTCGGGGATGCCAAAGGTGATGCCGCCCTTGGGTGGCAGGCCCAGTTCCATGCCCACCAAGCTGTCGCGGGGGTCGGATTCATTGCTGTCGATGGTGGCCCTTGAAAATGCACGCGTTGTAAAGTCGTACGCTACCACTTTGCCACTGGCATCAATGGCAGCCCGCGCACGGTGCACTGAAGCAGGCGCTTTGGGGTCCCAAGCCGTGCCATCGTGACGCATGCCTTGTACACGCACAGGTTGCCCCACCATCTTGGAAATGTAGGCGGCATCCAACACGGCATCGCCCGCATCGTTGCGACCATAGGAGCCAGGGCCTTGTACCCAGATGGCCTCGACCGATTCAACCGGCACTTTCAACAATGCCGCAACACCGTCTCTTGCGTAGTGCGGTTTTTGAGAGCCCGTCCAAATGGTGATTTTGTCGGCTTTGACATCGGCCACCGCGCTAGCAGGGCCCATGCTGGCATGGGACTGGAAGGGCCACAAGTATTCCGCCTCAACCACTTTCACTGCAGCGCCTAAATTGGCTGTGACATCGCCGTTTTTAGACTCTTCTGTGCGCTTTCGCGTGGGTGCCTGACGAATGTGCTCATGCAGTTTTTCAAACTCAGGAAAGGGTTTGGGTGAAGCGCTCCAGCTGACTTTCAGCTCTTTGGCTGCGCGCACGGCATCCCACTCACGCGGGGCAACCACGGCCAAGAAATTCTTCTCGCGCACCACGCGTGCACCTTGAATGTGTTTGATCGAAGCTTCGTCGACTTTGTCAGCCACACTGCCGGCCATGGGTGTGCGAATAACGCGCGCGTGCAACATGCCTGGCACTTTGACGTCTGCGATGTTGCCATCGGTGCCAAACACTTTCCAAGCCACATCGTTGCGAGGTATAGACAAACCCACCACCTTGTACTCTGCAGGCGTTTTGGGTTTGGCCACACCTTTAACATCCAGTGGATTGCCGATTCGCTTGTTCCACTCGACTTTGGAATTGAAGAATTTACCGCCAATCAATTCTGCGTATGTGACCTTCAGGGCACGGTTGCCTTTGACCGAAATCTCACCATCGTCCACTGACAATTGGGCCACTGGCACATTGAGTTTTTCGCTGGCCAGATTGAACAGAATGCGGCGCGCTTCTGCGGCTGCATTGCGCAAGGGTTTGGCCCCTGCTTGAATTCCCAGGGCACTGGAGGCACCGCCTTGGTTCAATGAGGTGGATGAATTGCCCATCACAATTTTGATTTTGCGATAAGACACGTCCAACTCATCGGCCACAATTTGGGCAATGGCCACGTCCAAGCTTTGGCCCAAATCGACCTTGCCGTAATAAGCCACCACATGGCCATCGGGTTGAATGGCCACCCATGAGTCAAGCTCTTCTGCCTTCAGGGCTGGCTTGACGGCACTGATGGTGGCCAAGGTGGTACCGACCACTGAGGCGCTTGCAGCACCGGCCGTTGCTGTTGCGCCTGCAGTCTGCGCTAAGGCCTGAGTGGCCACACCGCCACTGGCCACTGAGACGACAAGTGCGCCAGCCGCACTCAGGAAATCTCGGCGAGTTGCGCCACTTTGTGCATCACTTTGAACAGTGTTGTTGGCGTCTGAGGTGTTCACGTTTGAATTGAAAATATTGCGCATGAAGCCTCCTCAAGCCATCAAAGTTTGTGCACGCTTGATGGCGCGCAAAATGGAGACGTGTGTGCCGCAGCGGCACTTCAAACCTTCCAAGGCTGTTTTGATTTCTGCATCGGTGGCTTTTGGATTTTTTTTCAAAAATGCAGCCGACGTCATGACCCAGCCGTTGATGCAATGGCCGCATTGCGGCACTTGCTCTTCTAAAAATGCAACTTGAATGGGGTGCGGCTTTTCGGGCGTACCCAGGCCGGCCAACGTTGTAATTTTCTTACCCTTGACTGCCGACACAGGCAAGACGCAAGATCGAATGGCTTGGCCATCCACATGGACCGTGCATGCGCCGCATTGCGCCAGCCCACAGCCAAACTTGGGGTTGTTCAGCTTCAAATCATCGCGCAAGGCATAAAGCAAAGGCATTTGCGGATCGCTGTCGATTTTGACGGGTTGACCATCGACGGTAAAAGGTGTCAAAGCCATGTTGTCTCCTGTATCATTTTTTCAAACTTCTGTCAGCATTTCATCCAATGCCTGAACCAATGCGCTTTGCAATTCAGGGTCTTGGCTGGAATGTCCTGCGGTGTGCACCACACGCAACTGTGCCGAGGGCCACACTTGTTTCAATTGCCAAGCCGTTTCGCCAGGCGTGACCATGTCAAACTGGCCCTGCACGATGATGCCGGGGATGTCCTGTAAAAAGTCATTCGCACTTTCGGGCACGATGTGGCCACGACTGCCCAAATCGGGATCATTCGCAAACATGTGCGCAGAAATTTTGGCCATGGCCAAACACTGCAAATCTTCTTCATGGCCGGCTTGCGAAGCACTTGCAAGATCGCTGGGATAAACACTGCTGAGCGCATCTTCCCATGTGCACCAAGCGCGCGCCATGGCCAACATTTGTGCCTTTGTGCCTTCTTGTAAGACCTTGTCATAGGCTTTTAAAAGCGCGCTGCTTTGTCCAGCCATGTGGGCCGAGTTCTTCTCATCGATGGGCGCATGCATTTGAATGGCCGACACGAAGTCTTGCCATTCACGACGAAAGACACGACTGGCGCCACCCGCCTTGTAAAGCCAATCGAGTTCATGGTCTTGTGCCGCAAACACACCTCGCAGCACCATGCCTGAAACATGCTGAGCGTGCTTCTTGGCATAAGCCAAAGCCAAGGTACAACCCCAAGAGCCCCCGCACAACAGCCACTTCTGAACGTTCATGTGCAAGCGGAGTTGCTCGACATCGGCAACCAAATCAGCCAAAAAATTGTGCGCTGTTTCGGCATGCGGTGTCGATCGACCACAGCCACGTTGGTCCATCAAAATGATGCGATAACGCCTTGGATCAAACAGCCTTCGGGCATTTGGTGAGCAGCCCCCGCCGGGTCCACCATGCAGAAACACCACAGGACGGCCCATGGGGTTGCCACACTCTTCCCAGTACACCTCGTGCCCATGCCCTACCGCCATGTGACCAGAGCGATGAGGGGTAAGAGGTGGGTACAAATGACTCATCGAAACAGCATTCAGATGGATGACTTTAAGGCTGTTCGGCCCAAGCCCGCAGAACCAGGGAATACCAAACTCTTGATCACCACTGGCACTGCGCCCGAAGTTTCGAGCATGGCGCCAATGTCAATGAAATCCAATTCCTTCAAGGTGATGCCATCAATCGACAGCACCGGCGCGCTCAAGTGCAGTTCTTCATGGCAATGAATGCCAATCAGGCCGCCGCAATCTGCTTCACCGACCAAGAGCAAAGGGTGGCCCTGCGCAAGCACAGACGACATGCCTTCTGCCACAGCGCGACAAAACGCATCCAAGCGATGAAAGGTGGCAGAACCCTGCCATCTGTAGCACACAGCCACTGCTTGATGGCCTTCGTGTAGATCCAGCCGACGCAAGGCTCGTCGAATGCTGTCGGCAATTTCAGCTACGTTCAAATTTTCGGCAGCCAAATCCAATTGCGGCGCAATCACGGGCACATTTCGAACCGGCAAAATATTGGAAGGCTCGACATAAATGGTGCTGCCACTCACTTGGACGGTGTATTGCGATGCACCAATCACGGTGGCACGGATGCCCTGATCGGGCACTTCTAAGCGCGGCCCCCAAGCTTCTGCTTTGCACCTGACTGCTGCAGCCAACAAAGGTCCCAGATCGCCATAGGCTTGGGCTTCGCGCCCATACACATACTCAGACACGCCGCCTGAAAAGGTCAGCACATCGGGCAACTTGCTTTCTCGCAAGGGCTCTAGTCTGAGCAAGGATTGGCTGATGGCATCTGGTGCAGAGGTACCTGCCACGTCAAAAATTCGTTCGGCCATCCGATCGACCATGCGCATCAAGTCTTCATGCGCTACGAGCTGACCCAATTGCAAGTTGACGCCCACTTCTTCCGCAAATTTGCGGCCGGCTTCTTCCAAGCGCACCAAACGACCTTGCGCATCCAAGGCCACAATGCGCGCACCAATGTCGACAGCCGTTAAGTCAACCAGCTCACCGTTTTGGCAGACTGCAATTTTGGTGGTGCCGCCGCCAATGTCGATGTTCATGACACGCGCTGTTTCGCGCACGGATCGCGCTGCTGCGCCAGAACCAAATGCGGCCAAGGTTGTTTCGAGCGCATCGCCTGCACTCACCGACACAAACTTGCCGGCTTGTTCAGCAAATAAATCGGCAATGGCGCGGGAGTTGCTGCGTCTTACCGCCACGCCCGTCAAGATCAAAGCACCCGTGTCTATTTTGTCGGGCTCGATGCCGGCCTGTGCATATTGCGTTTCAATGAAAGCGCCTAGCGCCGCCGCATCAATGCTTTGATCGGCTGCATAAGGCGTGAGCAATACATCCGACTCATGCAGCACAGTGCGCTCACTGACGATGTAGCGGTTGTCCAAACGCTCTAACACCAATCGCGAAAACACCAAGTGCGAGGTGGACGAGCCGATGTCCACGCCCACGCTGATCAAAATAATTTCGTCCTCACCCTCTAGGCTGCGGCGCACATTGCTGAAGAAAACGCGACCGCCTACTGGCGCTTCTTGCGCAGTGGGCTGTGTCGTTTCAGGGTTCATTATTTTTGAGGTCCGAACTTTTCCATGAACTCAGCGGGGATGTTGTACCAATCTGGGTCCATCCGATCGGGCACGCTGTTTTTCTTCAAGAGTTCTTGGTACTCTTTGCGAATGTGTGGATCTTCCAACCAATAAGGAATGGTGGTGCCGCCTTCGGTCACATCTTGTGCGGTGTAGTCGGTGTGCTTAGAGCCTGGCGCGCCAGGATCGCGCCCTGGGTTGTGCGGCCCAAACCATGCGGTCAAGCGCAATGCTTCTTCGCCCGCGCTGAAATGCTGGTGATACCAACGTGCACCGCCTGGCGCAGCCGACACCAAGCCGACGGGTTCGTAATCGATGCGGCGCACCAAATGCTCTTTGCCATCTTTCCAAGGTGTTTCGCCTTCGTCTTCTGGCCATGTGTAGGTGTAGCCTTTGCCGTTCAAGCAAATGAGCACTGCCGCTGACGTATGGGCATGTGCTCTCGAATAACGACCATTCTCGTGTTGACCAATCCAAAAGTAAAAACAGTTGTTGGTCATGAAGGGCTCAATGCGGCGATAGCCTGGTGAGCGGCGGTTGTCCAAAGGCAACTCGCACTTCATAACATCGGGAATGAAATTGGTCTTGCGCATGGCCAAGCCCCGCACAGGGTCAGCTTCCACTTCATCACGGGCTTGGTAAAAATCATCTGCGCCATTGAATCGGTCGCGGAACACGAATGGGTTGTTAAACACCGCTTCGGTGCTTTGCAACATGTTCAAAACATTCGGCGCGGTGGTGCCGGCCAACAACAATGCACCACTGGAGGTGGCATTCACGATGCGGTGCCATGCGTTGATGGGAATTGAGAACATTGAACCCGCTTGCCACTCAAACACGTGTTTTTTGGTGTCGCCCTCTTGCCAAACTTCTGTGGTGCCTCGGCCCTCCACCACCAAGTAGATTTCTTCGTACATGTGCTTTTCGGGATGCAGCGCACCCGCGCCAGGCACTTCCACCACATAGCAACCCCACTTGGTTTCTGTGCCGTACAACTGAATGAAATGGCCCTTGCCGCCGGTTCGCTTCCAGGGCACCAAGGGCAAGTTTTGAACTTTGTTGATGCCCACATCGCGAAACACTGGCAGGCCTTCGGCTTCCATGTAGGCGTCGTAGGGCGTGGGTTGTTTTTTGAAGACGCCGTAACCGGCTTTCTTGTTGCCGGCGGGTTCGTGCCAATGGCTGGTGTCTTTATCGTGAGGCATGCAAAGGGTCCATCTAAAAGCAGTTTGAGGGGCTGTTCACCACGTTCTTCTATATTGAACAGCGTTCTACTATGCTAAACCACCCCCTCTTGAGCGTCAACAGGGTAGACCTTGTGAGAACCCTCAAAGGCTGTGGCTTTTTCTCACAAGTCGTCCGACTAAAAAGTGTTGTTCTAACGCAAATTAAAAGGGCGGATAGGGTATTTACGAATGTGGGTTTTCACCGATTTTTCGCTTAATAAGAGCACTGTCTTTCAAAAGAGAACAGTGTTCTTCATGCCGGAACAGGCGGCTGAACCACCCAGATCACTGGGCTCAACGATTTCACTTTTTATCACTTGGAG
>JBEDKQ010000023.1:0-50692 GCA_041172085.1 Pseudomonadota bacterium
GTCTTCGACAACTGTTTGCCGGCGTCACCCCACCCGCCCAACTCAAGCCCATCAGTTTGGGAATAGGTGAGCCCAAACATGCCACGCCAGAATTCATCAAAACTGCGCTCATTCAGTCCCTTGATACCGCCTTGTCGGGCTATCCAGCCACTGTGGGCGAATTGCGCATGCGGGAAGCCTGTGCCAATTGGTTAAGACGCCGATACACTGTAGAAGTTAACCCAGCCACTCAAATTTTGCCTGTGAATGGCTCGCGAGAGGCACTTTTTGCTTTGGCGCAGGCTGTGCTAGATCCGACCCAAGCTGGCGCCTATGTGGTCAGCCCCAACCCGTTCTACCAAATTTATGAAGGCGCCACACTTTTAGGCAGCGCCAGGCCTTTTTATGTCGCCAACGCCCCAGAAAACGATTTTTCAGCCGATTGGGATGCTGTGCCTCAAAGCGTTTGGGCCCAAACACAGCTCGTGTTTGTTTGCTCACCAGGCAATCCCACAGGCAAAGTCATGCCACTTCAAGAGTGGAAAAAGCTGTTTGAATTGAGCGAAAAATATGGCTTTGTCATTGCCTCGGACGAGTGCTACAGCGAAATTTATTTTCGTGACGAACCACCCCTGGGTGGCTTGGAAGCCGCCCACCAACTGGGTTACAAAGAATTCAAGCGCTTGATTTCTTTCACCAGCCTCTCCAAGCGCAGCAACGTACCGGGTCTCAGAAGCGGCTTTGTGGCTGGCGATGCAGCCATCATCAAAGACTTTTTGCTCTACCGCACCTACCACGGTTGTGCCATGAGTGGCTTGGTTCAGGCCGCCAGCATTGCGGCTTGGAACGACGAGGCACATGTCATTGAAAACCGCAACATGTACCGCACCAAGTTTGCGCAGGTCACGCCAGTTTTGGCAGATGTTATGGACGTCAAACTGCCCGATGCCAGTTTCTATTTATGGGCAGGTGTGCCATCGGCTTGGAACAACAGCGACACAGACTTTGCCCGCGAGTTGTATGCAGCCGAGCATGTGACTGTTTTACCTGGCAGCTACATTGGCCGAACTGCCAATGGCAACAACCCTGGACAAGGCCGCGTGCGCATGGCCTTGGTCGCAGAAACAGAAGAATGCCTGGAAGCTGCCCATCGCATTGCACGCTTCGTTCGCACAGGACGTCCATCATGAGCGCAACCCTTCGATTGGCGGAGCAACTCATTGCCCTGCCCTCCGTCACGCCAGAAGATGGTGGTTGCACCACTTTGATCAATTCCCAATTGGCACCACTGGGTTTCAACTGTGAAGTCATTGATTTGGGCCCAGACAATTTCAGAGTGCGCAATCTTTGGGCAAAAAGAGCCGGCTCTTCAGGTCAGACCTTGGCCTTTGCTGGCCACGTTGATGTGGTTCCTACAGGTCCGTTAGCGCATTGGACCAGTGACCCATTTACCCCGACACACAGAGACGGTAAGTTGTTTGGCCGAGGCGCAAGCGACATGAAAACTTCTTTGGCGGCCATGGTGGTGGCCACACAAGAGTTTTATCAAGAATGTCCCAATCCAGCTTTGGGCGTTGCATTTTTGCTGACCAGCGACGAAGAAGGCCCAGCCCTCGACGGTACCGTGCGCATCTGTGAAATGCTGCACCAGCGTCAAGAAACGCCTGACTTTTGCATTGTTGGAGAGCCAACCTCCGTCAAACAAACGGGTGACATGATCAAAAATGGCCGACGTGGTTCACTCAGCGGCAAATTGACTGTCAAAGGCATTCAGGGTCACATTGCCTACCCGCAACTGGCCGACAACCCTGTTCACCGCGCAGCACCTGCACTGGCAGAGTTGGCCAATATGGTGTGGGATGAAGGCAATGAATTTTTCCCGCCCACCAGCTGGCAAATCAGCAATGTTCAAGCGGGCACGGGTGCGACCAATGTCATTCCGGGCGAGATGATCATCGACTTCAATTTCCGCTTTTGCACAGAGTCAACAGAGACCACTCTGAAACAGCGCCTCACCGATGTTTTGAACAAGCATCAATTGAAATTTAACATTGAATGGACCTTGGGCGGATTGCCGTTTCTCACCACACCGGGCACCTTGGTCAAGGCTGTTCAAACAGCCATTCATCAAATCACTGGTTTGCAAACAGAGTTGTCTACCACCGGCGGCACCAGTGATGGTCGGTTCATTGCACAAACTTGCCCAGAGGTCATTGAGCTGGGTCCCCCCAACGCCACCATCCACAAAATTGACGAGCATGTCGCTTTGTCAGACATCGAGCCATTGAAGAATATCTACAAGCAAGTGCTGTTGAATTTGAACCAAACATGCGCGCTAGGCATGCCGCCAAAGGCTTAAGCCCGCATCGCCATGCACTTACAACAACTCATCCAATCATGTGCTGAACAACTTGAACACGCCAAAGTGGCTTATGGCCACGGCACGCTAAATGCCATCGATGAAGCGACTTGGCTTGTTTTGTGGCAACTCAAACTCCCCTTGGATTTAGATTTAACGCTAGAAACAAAACAGTTGAATCAACAAGTAGCAGAAATTCAATCAGCCATTGATGTCACCAAAATTTCTGCAGCGCAAGTCGATGCTTGCCAAGCTTTAGTCTCAAAGCGCATTCAAACGCGAAAACCTGCCGCCTACCTCACCCAAGAAGCTTGGCTTCAAGGCATTCCCTTTTATGTGGATGAGCGCAGCATTGTGCCGCGAAGCTTTATTGCAGAACTGATTGCAGACGGTGCGTTTGATGGTTGGCTGAGCGATAACTCGCATGACTTTTTAGACCTCTGTACTGGCAATGGCAGCTTGGCCGTTTTATGCGCCATGACTTACCCCGACATTGAAGTCACGGGTGCAGACATCTCAATAGAGGCCTTGGCCGTTGCCAAAATCAATGTTGAAAAACACCATTTGACAAATCGCATTCAACTTGTTCAAAGCGATGGGCTCAAAGGACTGACGCAAAAGTTTGATTGCATCGTTTGCAATCCACCTTATGTCTGTGAAGCCAGCATGCAAGCCTTACCCGAAGAGTTCAAAGCAGAGCCATTTCTGGCTTTGGCAGGGGGAACTGACGGCATGGATTTCGTTCGTCAATTGTTCATTGACTTGCCAGACCGCATGAATGAGAAAGCCATTTTGGTTCTTGAAATTGGCAATGAACGCGAGCACTTTGAAAAGGCATTTCCCCGACTTGAAGCCATTTGGCTAGACACCAGTGCAGGCGAAGATCAAGTCTTGCTGCTCACCAAAGAGGCCTTGACCCAAGCCAGCAACAAGTCATGACGGAAATGTTTGCGCCATCAAGATTTGGCACCCAGCTTGTAGAGACTCCCCAAGATTGGCAGCACTTTGGGTCGCTTCTTAGAGCCTACGCTACAACCGATTTAGATCAACCTCATTTAAGCAGTATCTGGAATGACCTAGAAGACCTGCCGGCCCGTTATGGCCCACCCCATGGCGCCGCCATTTTGTTGAGCACTTCTGAACAAAGCCATCATTTCAAACAAGTCATTGGGTGTGGCGCTATTGCATCGACGCATTTGTCTGGCGCCTGTGAAATCAAACGACTTTACATCAAGCCCGATCTGCGCGGCAAAGGCGGCTCAAAAGTATTGATTCGACGACTTTTGCAATTAGCGCAGGCTGGCGGCTATGATCAAGCAGTTCTCAGTACATGGCAGCACAACACAACGGGCCTGGCCCTTTACAAAGCCCTAGGCTTTGTGCCTGTACCCTCCTTTAAATCTCATCCCAATTCTGAATTGATCTTTCTTGGTCGCATGCTCAGTGCGGCCGATGCTCAAGCCTCTCCATGATTCAACTGAAAAATGTCACGCTGCGTCGTAGCGCCAAAGTCTTGCTCGACGCAGCTTCCGTCACTCTGAACCCCGGTGAAAAAGTCGGCTTGGTCGGCCGCAATGGTGCAGGCAAATCTACCCTTTTTGCACTCTTTAACGGCACGCTTCACGAGGACGGTGGCGATTTTTCAATGCCCAAGCAATGGCGTTTGGCGCAAGTTGCGCAGAACATGCCTGAAACAGAAGAAAGCGCCACAGATTTTGTACTGGGCGGTGATACACGTTTGGCAGAACTCAGAGCAGCGCTTCATGCGGCAGAGCTGTCAGAAGACGGCATGGCCATGGCACACGCACACGTTGATTTGGCAGACGCAGGCGAGCACGACGCAGTGCCTCGCGCGCAGGCACTCATTTTGGGACTGGGCTTTCGCACTGCTGAATTAAACCATCCCGTCAATAGCTTCTCGGGCGGTTGGCGCATGCGCTTGCAATTGGCCCGTGCCCTGATGTGTCCCTCCGATTTGCTGATCTTGGACGAGCCCACCAACCACTTGGACTTGGATGCATTGGTCTGGCTGGAAGCTTGGTTAAAACGCTACACCGGCACCATGATTGTGATCAGCCACGATCGGGAGTTTCTGGATGCTGTGACCGATGTCACCTTGCACATCGAACATGCCAAGTTAAACCGATATGGTGGCAACTACAGTGCCTTTGAAACGCTTCGCGCTCAGCAACTTGAATTGCAACAAGCGTCCTTTTCAAAGCAACAAGACAAGATTGCCCACTTGCAAAAGTTCATTGACCGCTTCAAGGCCAAGGCCAGCAAAGCCAAGCAAGCACAAAGCCGTGTTAAAGCACTTGAGCGAATGGAAAAAATTGCGCCTGTGTTGGCTGACGCAGATTTCACGTTTGAGTTCAAAGAGCCACAGAACTTGCCCAATCCCATGCTAGCCATCACCGACGCCAATTTGGGTTACACCATTGAGGGGCAAGAGAAAATCATTGTGCGCCAAGTCAACAAATCTGTGCTGGCCGGTCAGCGCATAGGCATTCTGGGCGCCAATGGTCAAGGTAAATCGACCTTGGTCAAAACCATCGCACGCAGCATCAAAGCTTTGTCTGGTGAATTGACTGAAGGCAAAGGACTCAACATTGGCTACTTCGCCCAACAAGAATTGGATGTGCTGCACCCGGCAGACAATCCGCTTGAACACATGATTCGGTTGGTGAAGGAATTGGGAAACATTCCAGGGCAATCCTCGCGCGAGCAAGATCTACGGAATTTTTTGGGCACCTTCAACTTCACGGGCGACATGGTGAAGCAAAGTGTTGGCTCGATGAGTGGTGGCGAAAAAGCACGGTTGGTATTGGCCATGATTGTGTGGCAACGCCCCAACCTCTTGTTGCTTGACGAACCAACCAACCACTTGGACTTGGCCACGCGTGAAGCCTTGTCGATGGCACTCAACGAATTTGAAGGCACCGTCATGCTGGTAAGCCATGACCGCGCGTTACTGCGTGCAGTTTGTGATGAGTTTTGGCTGGTAGGCAGAGGTGAAATTAAGCCGTTCGATGGCGATCTTGATGACTATCAACGCTATTTGCTAGAAGAGTCGAAGCGGTTGCGTGAAGAGGCTAAAGCCACCGAGGCCGCTGCGTCCATACAGCCTACTGCACCGCCATATTTGCCTGCAACTGAGGTTGTGTCAAAACCAATCGCGACATCGCCGAATCGCACTGCGGAGCAAAAGAAAGAAGATGCGTTGCGGCGTCAGCAAAGGTCTGCCCTGACAAAACCGTTGAAAAAATCAATTGAAAAAGCAGATGCAGAAATGGCGCAACTTCAGTCGGAGAAGACAAGGCTTGAGGAAAAGTTAACGCAAGCATTGCCAACCTCTGAGATTGTAGAAACTGGCAAGCAATTGAAGTTGGTCAATCATTCACTTGAAAAATTGGAAGCGCAATGGCTTGCCTGGTCCGAAGAGCTAGAAAAAATAGAACAAGCTGCTTGAAACCTCTCATCCAAAAATTGATTGCAAGCAGATAAGACAAGAAAAAACCCCAAGAAGCGAAGGCCACTTGGGGTTTTAAGATGGGTTTGAGTAATTGGTGGGTCGGGCGAGATTCGAACTCGCGACCAACGGATTAAAAGTCCGCTGCTCTACCGACTGAGCTACCGACCCTCCTACTCAAGCCTCAAATTATAGCGTCATTTTTTGGCTTTTTCAAAGGCACTTGCAAGAAAGTTAATGATCATTGAAGAAGCCACCATGCCAAAGCTTGCAGTGACTGTAACGACCGAGCCGTAGCCATGGCAATTCAAGGTGCCATCCCCCTCAAGCTCACAGGAGGGATCGGGCGGGGCAACACTTTCTCTACTGAACACGCATTGAACACCCATTTTTTTGCCATCTTTGGGTGCGCCTTTTTCTTTCCTTAAACGGTATCGAAGTTGAGCCAACAAAGGGTCGTGCGTCACTGTCGATAAGTCACCCTGCTCTACTTTGTGAGCCTCACGTTTACCGCCGGCAGCACCGATGGTTACCAAATATTTCTTTTGTCGAATGGCCCATTCGGCCATGGTTACTTTTGCCTTGACTTGATCACATGCATCTACAACAGCCACGACGGGGGATCGAAGCGCGGCATTGTCATGGACTTGAATGATGAGATCTGTCCAGTTGTCTGGCGTGACAAATTCGTCTACCGTGTGAACAATGCATGTTGGGTTGATTTGCGCAATTCGCTCTTTCATGGCTTGCACTTTGGCCATGCCCAAGGTTGATTCCAAGGCATGAATTTGACGGTTGATATTGGACTCGGCAATGTGGTCCATGTCTACCAAAGTCAATTCCTGAACCCCGCACCGAGCCAAGGATTCAGCGACCCATGAACCAACACCACCAATGCCAACCACCATGACATGCGCACTGGCAATTTTGGCAGCACCCGTAAGGCCATAAAGCCTGTCCATGCCGCCGAATCGACGATTAGACAGTTCAGGCAATTCACTCATTTGGAAACCTGCTTCAATCTTCGTGACGAAGATCAAATTTCAGGGCGCCGTAAGCACCCAAGACCATTGCAAGCGTTGCCAAAACACTGCTCACACTTAGAGTGGACATGCCACTCAAGCCTTGACCCAGAGTGCAACCCAGGGCCAATACACCACCAACCCCCATCAAAGCGCCACCCGCTAAGTGGCGCAATAAATCTGTTCGATTGACGAAAGCTTCTAGCTTCAAATGGCCCGATAACTTAGCACTGATGAACGCACCTGCACTGATTCCCAAAACACTGGCCATGCCAAGTGTGAATCTTCTGGTGCCATCACTGAAGTACATCAAAGCATCTAGACCCAAGGCAACGGGCGCCGTCAAACTGAATGCTTCCATTTTGCGACTGCTGGTGGCCACAAAAAATTCTTCTAAGGTTTCTGGGTGTTCAAGGCCATGCCCTAGCACACCCGAGATTAACCACATCAGACAGACCAAGATGCCAACAGCAATCCCAGCGCTGAGATTGTGTGCATTGAAAAAATTTCTGTCTTGAGAGATCCAAATGGCCAGCAACATCGCAAAGACAACTGCCGACACAACCATGCCCTGCCCCATTTCAATGCCAAAAGCTTGACTTGCCCACTGCCCCAGAAAAACGCCATGCATTGGCATCCAAGCCAATGCCTCAATGTACTGAACGCGGGGAACGGCCAAGATACCTTTGATGGTGATGAGTGCAAAGATGCCCATGACCAACAACACGATAAGAGACTTCAAATTGCCAGCCCCCAAACGGACCAAGGACTTTGCGCCGCAGCCAGAAGCCAAGACCATGCCCCAGCCAAACAACAAGCCGCCCAACAAAGCAGATAACCAAAGGACACTGGGTGTTGCATAGACCGTGTTAAGCGGCGAAATCCAACCAGCCCAAGAGAACAAAGCAAATCCAACAATGGCCACGATCAGGGCCAAGGCCCATTGCCGCAGGCGATCGAAACTGCCCATGACCACGGCGTCACTGACGGCACCCATGGTGCAAAAATGCGTTCTATGCATCAGCGCACCAAGACCCATGGACACCAGGCCCACAGAACCCAAGACCATCCAGTGCAATTGTGCAAGTTGATCGTGGCTCATGAGCAATTAGCGCAAACGTGCCAGTCGGTCTTTGGCAGTTTGAGCCGCTTCAGTGTTGGGGTACGCCTTGACCAAATCTTCCATGGCTTTTTTGGCCGCCTTCAAATCCTTGAGTTCGACCAAGCAGTTCGAGATGGCCAACATGGCCTCAGGCGCACGTGAATGGTCAGGCGCAATGGAGAGTAACTTGCGAAAGTTCACAATTGACTCTTTGTAATCTTTGGTGGCATATTGCGCATTGCCAAGCCAGAACAGAGTAGAAGAAGCGTAGCCACTGGTAGGATATTTGCGCAAAAAGTTGAGCAAGCTGTTTTGAGCAGCTGCAAAATCAGCTGTTCTGAAAACCGCTATGGCTGCATCAAAATCTCGCTTCTCAGCAGGGTCGGCTTGAAACTCTAAACCATCCAAAACCACCTTGATGGGTTCCAATTTAATGAGCCGTGCATCGACCTTGGCAAGCAGTGTGTTGAGTTCTTGAAGGATGTCTTTTTGCTTCAGTTGGATGTCTGAAACAGCTCGAAGAACTTGCTCATTGCCACCCCTGATTGAGGACTGGTCTGCCTTCAGTCCATCAATCTGATTTTGAAGCTCAAGCAAAGCCTTGCGCAACACTGAAATCTCTTCTGACTGCGATTTGTTGAGTTGTTGTGAGACTTCTAATTTTTGACGCAAATCTAAGATGGCTCGGCGTGCGTCAGCGTCTTCAAACAAGGCCGCGTTGGCCAAACCGCTGGCACCCATCAAGAGCACCAGAAGACTGGCTTGAAACGTTTGATACAGGGTCCGATGGCTCATAAATTCGCCTTCAGCTTCAATCAATATTTGATTTCAACGCGACGGTTTTTTGCAAATGCAGACTCGTCATTACCAGCAGCTGCAGGCTTCTCTTTGCCAAAACTAACCGCTTCGAGTTGCGCATCGCTAACACCCAACAAAGTCAAAGCACGGCGAACAGTTTCCGCGCGCTTCTGACCCAAAGCCAAGTTGTACTCGCGTCCACCGCGTTCATCGGTGTGACCTTCAAGCTGAACCTTGAATTGCTTGTTGGCTTGCAAATGCGCAGCATTGCGCTCGAGCACAGCGCGCGCTTCTGGCTTTAAAGCAAAGCTATCGTAGTCAAAATAAATCACGTTGACGCCGGCAGGTGCAACACCCTGAGAATTTGCCTTGGCACTGACCACCGAAGCAACGCTGCTCTGCGCTGCATCAGCTACGGCACCGACACTGGATGCCACGGCGTTTTTGTCTTCTACGGGCACGTCGCTTAGTTTGACGCCCGATGAACAAGCGGACAAAACAGCTGTAAGTGCCAGAATCCAAAGACTGCGTTTGATCATGAAAAAACTCCAAAAAGAAAAAATTATCGGTAAGGACCCCAAGCGGGCTCACGAATGTCACCGTTTTGTCCAGACAGCTTGGCTTTGATCTTGCCGTCTAGGGTGCTGGTCATGAGGGCCTCGCGTCCTTGAAACACTGTGGCGTAAACAATCAACTTGCTGTTGGGTGCAAAGCTAGGGCGCTCATCGGCTGTGGTGTCAGTGATGGCGATAGACTGGCCGGAGTTCAAGTTCATCACTTGAACTTTGAATTGCCCCCCAACACGGCTGATGTAGGTCAACCACCGCCCATCAGGGCTCAGTGAAGGTGAGATATTGTAACTTCCGCCAAAAGTGACACGTTCAACTGACCCGCCACCGGCTGCCATTTTGTAAATTTGTGGACTGCCACCGCGATCGGACACGAAAAAGATGGTGGACCCGTCTTGAGAATAAGTGGGTTCAGTGTCAATGCCAGACGATTGCGTGAGTCGCTTCGCTTCGCCGCTGGCCACGTCGATTTGATAAAGCTGTGAGCCACCATCTCGGCTTAAGGTTGCCAGCAAGGACCGACTGTCTGGTGACCATGCCGGCGCGCTGTTAGACCCCCTGAAATTGGCCATGACTTTGCGTTTGCCTGAGGACAACTCGTGCACATAGATGACGGGCTTGCGGGACTCAAAGGACACATAAGCCAGTTGGTTGCCTTTGGGCGACCAAGATGGCGAAATGATGGGCTCTGGACTGGTTAGCGCAGATTGCGCGTTTTCACCATCGGAATCGGCAATCCAGAGACTGTATTTGCCACTGGTTTTGGTAACGTAAGCAATGCGCGTGGCAAAAACACCTTTTTCACCCGTGAGTTTTTCGTAAACCCAGTCGGCCATGCGGTGAGAAGACAAACGTAAATCAGCTGCAGCCACAGTCTCTCTGTAATCGCCTCGTTCCTGGCCAGAGACAACATCCCACAATTTAGCGCGAATTTCATAACGGCCATCCGCCAAGCGCGTAGCGCTACCCGCCAAAAGAGCATCGGCACTTTTCTGACGTATTTGGGCAAAATCTGGCCTTGTGAGCTCATCCATGGACATACCCGCCACGGACACCCCCCTGAATTGACCACTTCGTTCTAGGTCTGCAAGCACAATGGCTGAAGGCTTCTGAGAGGCCGACTCCTCGCCTTTGAAACTTGCGATGGCAATGGGGAGCTGGGTCATGCCGACGCCAGTCACATCAACTTTAAACTGGGCCAGCGCTGACGTACAAACGCAAAACAAGCCTAGGCAGGCCAAGCCTAAACGGCGCTTGGTTTGGGAAAAATGGGTTAAAGAAGTGGTCTTTTTCATGTGAAAAGTCTGTCAAAACTCCGTTAATTCGTTATTGTGACACGCAGTAAAATCAAAACAATGACACAAACCGCCTTTGACAGCGCTCCCCATAAAATTTCATTCCTCAAAAGGATGCAACGTCTGTGGCCTTTCTTTGGCAAACAACGCGCTGTCTGGCTTTTAGCCCTGTTTGCAACTTTGGTTGCAGCCGGCACAGAACCCTTGATACCAGCGCTTTTCAAGCCCTTGCTTGACGAGGGATTTGCAGAAAAATCTTTGCCGCTTTGGTGGGTTCCCACGGCTGTTATCGGAATTTTCCTGGTTCGAGGGGCTGCTTTCTTTGTCTCGCAATATGCTTTGGCCCGAATCGCCAACGATGGCATGCAGGCCCTGCGCGAGGCCTTGTTTCAGCGCTTGATTCATGCCGAAATGTCCATTTTTGGCAAACATTCCGCCAGCTCACTCTCCAACACATTGGTGTACGAGGTGCAAACGGGCGCCACACAATTGATTTCTGCCTTGCTCGGATTGTCGCGTGATGGTTTTACCTTGTTGGCACTGATTGGCTACTTGTTATTTCTCAATTGGAAACTGACCCTGGTGGTCTTTGTCGTGGTGCCGGGGTCGGCCATGATCATGAAAAAACTGTCCAAAAGACTTTACGGTCTAACCAAGGACAGCCAGACAGCCACAGACCAATTGGCCTATGTCGTGGAAGAAAATGTGTTGGCCCATCGCATCATTCGACTGCATGGCGCACAAGCCTCACAAGAAACCAGGTTCCGTCAGCTTAGCCAAAAGCTGAGAAATCTGGCGCTTAAGTCAACCATTGCCTCGGCTGCCATGTCGCCGCTGACCCAGTTAATGGCAGCGGTTGCCTTGTCGTCGGTTTTGGTCATTGCACTGATTCAAAGCCGCGCTGGACTTCAGGGGGCCACGGTTGGTAGCTTCGTTGCCTTCATCACAGCCATGCTGATGTTGGTTTCACCCATTAAACGCTTGGCAGACATTGCAACACCCATCACCCGAGGTTTGGCCGCACTCGAGCGAGGTTTGCGTTTGATTGAGGAAGTTTCCCTCGAAACTGACGCGCCGCCTGAAGGTGTCAATGCCGCACCTGCAAAGCTGGAGGCTTTGGGATCTGGTTCCATGCCTCTGACGTTTGAAAATGTCACTGTGCAATATCAAGCGGAGACGCCTGCTGCCCTGAAGAATTTCAGTTTAAGCATCAGCCCCGGTGAAACCATTGCGTTTGTGGGGCCGTCCGGTTCTGGCAAAACCACATTGGTCAATTTATTGCCACGATTTGTATTGCCAGCGCAAGGTCAAATTATGTTGAATGGTTTGGACATTGCACAATGGCCCTTGCCAAAGCTTCGCGATCAATTTGCGATGGTCAGTCAAGATGTCGTCATGCTCAATGACTCTGTTGCAGCCAACATCGCATTGGGCCAACCTGTTGATCAGCAAAGAGTTATAGAAAGCCTAGGTGCTGCCAACTTGTTAGAACACATTGAACGGCTGCCGCAAGGCGTGGACACCGTGTTGGGTCATAACGCAACGCAACTTTCGGGTGGCCAGCGGCAAAGACTGGCCATTGCAAGAGCCTTGTACAAAAACGCACCCATTTTGATCTTGGACGAAGCCACCTCAGCGTTAGACAACGAGTCGGAACGCCTGGTACAAGAAGCGCTTCAAAACTTGATGAAAGGTCGCACCACTCTGATCATTGCGCATCGTTTGTCGACAATTGAGCATGCCGATCGAGTGGTGGTGATGTCTCAAGGCGAAATTATTGAGCAAGGCACGCACGAAGCATTGCTTCAAGCAGGTGGCGCTTACGCCAGACTGCAGCACAAGGGCGAGCTTGGTTCAACGCACTCAGCTGCCACTTAAAGCAACACAATATCGTATTGTTCTTGTCCCATGGCCGATTCACTTTGAAGTGAAATGGGCTTGGCAATGAAATCTGACAAAGCCGCTAAATGCTGGCTTTCCTCATCTAGCAACATTTCAATCACCGACGGTGCTGCAACGACTCTGAATTCACGCGGATTGAACTGCCTTGCCTCACGCAGTATTTCCCGAAGGATGTCATAAACCACTGTGCGCGTTGTTTTAACACTGCCCTTGCCTTCACAGCTTGGGCACGGTTCACACAGCATGTGCGACAAAGATTCGCGCGTACGTTTGCGCGTCATCTCGAGTAAGCCCAACTGAGAAAATCCGCCAGCCATGGTTTTCACACGATCGCGCGCCAATTGTTTTTTGAACTCGTCCAACACGGCAGCCTGATGGTCTTCACGGGCCATGTCGATAAAGTCAACAATGATGATGCCGCCTAAATTCCGCAAACGCAATTGACGTGCAATGGCGTGCGCAGCCTCTAAATTGGTTTTGAAAATAGTGTCGTCAAAATTTCTTGCGCCAACGTAGCCCCCCGTATTGACATCCACTGTGGTCAGGGCCTCGGTTTGATCGATGATGAGGTACCCCCCCGACTTCAAGTCAACCCGTCGACCCAAAGCCTTGGCAACCTCTTCATCAATGGCATACAAATCAAAGATGGGGCGCTCACCCTTGTAAAGCTGAAGCCTGGCGGCGGCGGCAGGCATAAATTCTTTGGCAAAAGTAAGCAAGCCTTCAAATTGCTCTTTTGAATCGATGCGAATATTTTGCGTAGCTTCACTGACCAAATCACGCAATACACGTTGTAACAGTGTTAGATCTTGGTGCAGCAGCGATTGAACAGGCAATCGAGTGGACGCCTCTTTGGTACGCGCCCAGGTTTTTCTTAAATAGGCAATGTCTTCGCCCAACTCGGCATCACTTGAATCTTCAGCATTGGTGCGCAAAATAAAGCCACCGCCTTGAGAGCCCACCAAATTCTGCAAGCGTTGGCGCAAGGCATCTCGTTGTTCTGTCGGTATCTTTTGCGACACACCAATGTGATCGTCTTGCGGCAAGAACACCAAATGACGGCCTGCAATGCTAATTTGGGTAGACAGGCGCGCACCTTTGGTGCCAATAGGGTCTTTGACAACCTGCACCATCAGGGCTTGGCCTTCAAAGACTTGTTTTTCAATAGGAACCAAAGGCTGAGAACTTCTGGCCACTTGAGGTGGTTCGCCTTCAGGCTGCCTTTGCCACACATCGGCCACATGCAAAAAGGCAGCCCTCTCAAGCCCAATGTCAATGAAGGCAGATTGCATGCCTGGCAAAACACGCGCAACCTTGCCAAGGTAGATGTTGCCAACCAAGCCACGCTCTAAAGATCTCTCTACATGGAGTTCTTGAACAGCGCCCAACTCAACAACAGCGACGCGTGTCTCTTGCGGCGACCAATTGATCAAAATATCTTGCTGCATAAGCCCAAGAAAATAGGGCTCTCCCTGTCATTGTGGCAGATGATTTATCGCAATGGAATAAAAAACTCAGCCATTCTTTTAGGGGGCAAGCCATGCAAGGTCGCCATGGCAGCAATGCTGTCCATGATGGTCTGCGTTACACCCTCTGTGTGTCTGTAGATTTCCATCCAAGTTTCAATGCCATCTGGCGTGGCTTCTGGTCTTTGCATTAACTCGGCACTGAGGCCAGACCACTTTTGCTTCAGTTCATTTTGAAATGCTTCAACACGAGGCCGCCATTGGGCATGCTCGTGGACGGGTAACTTGTAATAAACGAACAAAGTCTGCATGTTGAATCCTTTGTTGCTAATGGACTGATGTCAAATTATTTGGCTTGGCCCATGCCAGCCCATCGGGTGACCAGCGCTGTCTCAATGTCAAACAAATCCAAGCACCGTCCTACCGTGTGGTTGACCATGTCATCGATTGAATTGGGCCGCGCGTAAAGTGCAGGCACCGGTGGCATCAAAATGGCGCCGTTTTCTGACGCCTGCAGCATGGTTCGAATATGGCCTGTGTGCAAAGGTGTTTCCCGAACCAGCAAGACCAAACGACGACGCTCTTTCAAAACCACATCAGCAGCACGTGACAGCAAGCCACTGGTCATGCCGTAGGCAATCTCAGAGAGGGATTTGATAGAGCAAGGCGCAACCACCATGCCCATTGTTTTAAAGGAGCCCGAAGAAATGGTGGCACCAATGTTTTTGGCGCTGTGAACTTCGGTGGCGAGTGCCTCGACTTCTTTGACACTCATGTCCAATTCTGTGGCCAAGGTCATGCGCGCCGAATCACTCATGACCAAATGGGTTTCCACATCGGAGTGTTGCAAAACCTGCAACAAACGAACGCCGTAAACGATGCCAGAAGCACCACTGATGCCGACGATCAATCGTCGCTTTGGAGAAGTGCTGGTGGTGTTGCTCATGGCGTCTTGAATGTGAATTGGGTATTGGAATTAAACTTCATCGGGCCTGAATTTGGACTCGGCCTTGACATCATTGCGCTGATGCTTGAAGCTGATTTCGCCATTTTCCAAATAACGACCAGTTGCTGCGCGTTCGGCTGCTGCATCCCATTGGGGCAACCAATCACCCAATGAATAACCAAACCAAGGGGCTTGAGGTCGCAGCTTGGGCAGCCCCAACTTCTCCCAAATGGCTTTAGAGCGTTCCATGTAGGGTTGGGTTGGCAATGCCAAAGGTGGCATGTCCCCTTTCATGGTGGCATCCATCAACAAGGTTGAATCTTCTTCGCCATCATTCTCCCGCTTGGGCCCGTGACCCTGGCCGCGGTGGTCTAAGGTGCGAACGTCGGCCACCGGGTTCATGCGATAAGCCATGGCCCACAACAAAGCATCCGCGTTGTCTGGGTCGATGTCTTCATTGACCGCAATCACAATTTTCCCGCAGTCGCCTTTGAAGAATGCAGCGCCGTACAAAGCACGCCATATTTCAGTTTTGGGTGTTGTCTTTTCGAAGGTAACAATGGTGACACGCAGCAAGCCTGTCAGCGGCTCGTGCAATGAAACTTTCTTGACGCCTCGAATGCCCAGTGAGGTACGCAAATGGGCCAAGAACAAAGGCTCATAAGCCACCCGCTTGATCACACTGGATTCGCTTGGTGCAACCTGACTGATATACGAGGGAATCACAGGCTTGAGACGGTGTGTGATGGCCGTGATTTTCATGGGCAAGTTGAACTCTTCCAATGCCACGTGACCATGCGATTCTCCGAATGGCGCTTCAGGCTCTAGCATGTCCAAATCAATTTGACCTTCGATCACAATTTCGGCTTGCGCTGGAACTTTCAGGTCAACCGATATTGCCTTTGTGATTTGAATGGGGACACCTGCCAAGCCACCCGCCACATCAAATTCATCCATGCCAATGGGTAATTTTTGGGGTCCCATAAAGGCCACGTACGGAGGGCAACCCAAAACCACAGCACACGGCATGGTTTTGTGACCGGCTTTTTTCCAAGCTTGGTAATGCAGATAACCACCGGCACCACCGACGCGTGTGGCCATGCGCACCACCATGCGATCGGGCGCTTTTAGCGCACAGCGATAGGTGCCCATGTTTTGCACACCTGTTTCAGGATCGACCGTGATCACGTTGGTGGCGGTCAGAGTGGGCGCGCTGTCAAAGCCCGGTGTGGAGATGGGAATCGGCAGCATGTCCAAGCCATGGCCCTCTCCTTGTAAATCAAGACCCTGGTGAATCACTTCTTGGCACGCTGCATTTTCAACCAACGTGGGCGCAATGGGATTGGCAATGGCCTTGTCCCAGCGAGCTTGAATGTCTTCCACTGAAGAACCCATGCCCACACTGTAAATTTCGCGGTTGGCAGCTAAGGCACCCACAACCACCGGAATTTCATAACGGCGTCCCTGCGCATTGACGATATTGGTAAACAGGAATGCTTTGCGCTCGGCCTCGTCCATGCCGCCAACGAACTGCCAACGAACCAAGGGGTGCAGTTCTGAGTCTTTGTCGATGGGATGATCGATGACTTGAAGCAAGCCACGCTGCTTCAGCGTTTCCAAGTGATCGTGAAGATCGGGATAACCAGTTTGTGATTGACTCATGACAACAATTCAAAATGAAGTTTGAATGATGCCTTCTTTGTTTTTGAAAAGCATCAGACCAAACCCGAGAAATACTCACACAGCCGATTTGCCGGTGGCAGTCCAGCCCATGGTTTCGGCCAACTGATCAATCGACTCTTCTGTGTCCTGCCCTTCTTTCAACAACCATTCGCAGAAGCCTTCTATGACTGGGCTTTCTTGTGCGCTTAAAGGCGCGTTGGCGTAATAGCGTCGTTGGCGTGCACCCAACAAACCAAAAGGTGCGCACAAACGGCCGGCAATGATGTCGTCTGCCACCAAAAACAAGGGCACCAAAACAACACCAAGGCCCTCAGCAGCAGCTTGCAGTGCGAAGTACATTTGCTCAAACTGAAGGTTGTACGAGACACGCAAATCGGCCTGCCCGGCCATGGGCAACCACTCAGACCAAGCCATGGGTTCAGTGTCATAACTGATGAGGGTGTGGTCCTTCAGGGACTGTGGATCGCTTAAGCGGCCTTGCTCTAACAAGTCTGGGTGACAAATTGGAACAATGGTTTCCGTCATAAAAGGCACTGACAACATGCCGGGAATGGGTTGATTCGCTCCCCGAATGGCAACATCGTAAACACGGTCTTCAAAGTTAACGGTGGCCGTGGAGGTTGTGAGCTTCACTTCTACACCGCCTCTGCGTCTTTGAAAAGCTGAAATGCGAGGGATTAACCAACGCATGGTGAAGGTGGGGGGCGCGTTGATGCGCAAAGCAGTTGGCTCGGTTTGTTCGAGCAATTGCATAGAAGTAACCGCAATTCGATCGAGGGCTGGCGTGACAGCCGCCAAAAAGGTGCGCCCAGCGTCTGTCAGGCTTAACTGCGACTGGGCGCGGTTGAACAAGGTGGTTCCGAGCCAAGTCTCGAGGGTTGCCACCTGTTTGCTGACAGCCCCATGTGTGACGAAAAGTTCTTTGGCCGCTTTGGTGAAGCTCACATGACGGGCTGCGGCCTCAAAAGCACGCACTGCATTCAAAGGAGGAAGTTTTCTCATACCGCTATCTTACATAAGCTTTAGATTTCTTGCTTGGATGTGAGTTTTCCTCGAAGACAGTGAAATAAACTGATTTGCATGGCCCGACGAACGGGCAGAAACTGCTGATTCATCCAAAGGAGTCCTGCGTGAGAAAAAGCTTTTGTCGAAAGGGAGTGTGAGTGCATGAAAGCCGCACCCTTTGACTACCTGAGAGTTGACTCTTTGGCGCAAGCCTTGGACAAACTGAACCAACACGGCGGTGACGCCAAATTGATTGCGGGCGGCCAAAGCCTGGTCCCCATGATGGCCATGCGACTTGCAAGGCCTGCTTGGTTGGTGGACATCAACCGTTTGGACAGCTTGAAAAACATCCATGTGGCCGACGTCTGTGTCGACGTAGGCGCCGGTGTGCGCCAACGCGACTTGGAGTTTCACCCTCAACTGCGCAGCCACCTGCCATTGCTGGCCCAAGGCTTGAAATGGGTGGGTCATGAACAAACTCGCAACCGTGGCACGGTGGGCGGCAGCTTGGCACATGCCGATCCCTCTGCAGAGTTGGCCCTGGCCGCGCTCATTTTGGATGTGACCTTGACGCTCGAATCTCAAGAAGATGGCATCAGGAATTTAACTGCCGCCGAATTCTTCTTAGGGCCCATGTTCACTGCCATTGGCGAAACTGAAGCGCTCACCCAAATCAAATGGCCTGTCTGGCAAGGCAATCGCATCGGCGCAGCATTTGAAGAAACAGCCATTCGCAAAGGTGATTTCGCAATGGCCTCTGCGGCTTGCCAAATTCAAACACACGAGGACGGCAGCATTGCGCGCATCAGCTTGGGGCTAGGCGGCGTCGATGGCACCCCCTTGGTTTATCCAAAATTGGCTGATTCACTTGTGAACCAACACCTCACACCCGAACTGGCAACGCACATTGCATTTGAGGCTGCGCAAAACACGCAACCAGGCAATGACATGCATGCATCAGCCGAGTACAGAAAACATTTAGCACAAGCACTGATGACGCGCGCGCTTTGGGGTGCATACAGACAAGCTCAAGGTGAAATTCAAGGCCTTACAGCCCATTAAAGATTGAAGCAGATGAGCTCTACATCCTCCATCGACAAAATGTCGATTCAAATTCAAGTCAATGGCGTCGTTCAGCGTCGTTTGGTTGAACCACGCACCAGCTTGGTCGATTTTTTACGTGACGACCTGGGTCTCACTGGCACACACGTGGGCTGCGAGCATGGCGTCTGCGGCGCCTGTACAGTCATGCTGAATGATGAACCTGTTCGCGCTTGCTGCATGTTTGCAGTACAGGCTGAAGACATGCACATCACCACAGTGGAAGGTCTTGCACCAGAGCGTGGCGTCATGACCAAAATTCAAGATGCGTTCTGCGAAAAACATGCTTTGCAATGCGGCTACTGCACGCCCGGCATGCTCATGGCTTGCCATGCCTTGGTGGCCGACAACCCCCACCCCACAGAAGAACAAGTTCGTGACGCCATCAGCAGCAACATCTGCCGATGCACAGGCTACCAACAGATTGTGGACGCCGTCATGCACGCCACAAAACCTGAGAACGATTGACCATGCGCAAGACCCCCTTTCGCTTCATTGGCAAACATCGCAGAGCGGTGGAGCACAAACGCTTTGTGCTTGGCAAAGGTCGATATGCCGCCGACATTCAACTGCCCGGTATGCTTCACATTGCCTTGGTGGCATCGCCTTATGCAAGCGCCAAAATCAAGCACATCGATGCCACAGAAGCTTTGGCCACACCAGGTGTGCATGCGGTGTTGACGGGCCAAGAGTTGCGTCAACACATTGATGCCATGTTGCCTGGCGTTGATGCGCCTCAAGTGACACGCTACCCTTTGGCATTTGATGTCACGCGCTATGCCGGTGAATGGGTGGCGGCCGTTGTGGCCGACAGCCGCGCACTTGCAGAAGATGCCGCAGAACTGGTCCATGTCGACTATGAACAATTGCCCTGTGTGGTTGACCCACAAGAAGCCTTGTTGCCCAACGCCACCTTGGTGCATCCTGCTCATGGCAGCAATGTCATTTTCCACAGAAAATTTGTGTGGGGACCTGTTGAGGAAGACTTTGCCAAATGCGATCACCACCTGAGCTATCGCGTAAGCTGGGCGCGCAACGCCACAGTGCCGATTGAAACCTTTGCCGTGGCCTGCCAGTGGAACGATGCCACGGGCATTTTGGATGTTTGGGCTTCCATTCAAATGCCTAAATTTCCCGATCAGATGGCCAAGGCTTTGCGCTTACAGGGTAACGCTGTTCGAGTTCATTTTGATGTCGATGTCGGTGGCAGTTATGGCGTCAAACGCGGCCTCAAACACTCGGTGTTGGTGGGTTATTTGGCCAAAAAACTAGGCCGTCCCGTGAGGTTTGTGGAAGACCGACTCGAGAACATGCGCGGCGGTGACATGCAAGGGCCAGACCGTGTTTTTGATGTCACCTTGGGCTTCATGAAATCGGGTGAGGTCAAAGCCATGAAAATGCGCGCCGTCGATGACATTGGCGCCTATTCAGGAAGATCCCCTTTGCAGCTTGGCAAGCCTGTAGGCGCTATCGTTGGCCCCTACCGTATCCAAAGTGTGGAATACGATGCCATGGCCGTGATGACGCACAAAACGCCCCAAGAAGCCGTGCGAGGTTTCGGTCAAGCGCCCACCAATTACGCCATTGAAACAGGCATTGACAAAATTGCGCGATTCTTGAACATGGACCGCATCGCTCTAAGGCGTGTCAATTTGATTGGCAAAGACGAGTTCCCCTACCTGATTCCGAGTGGCACGCATTACGACTCGGGCGACTACGACACCGTGATGACCAAAGCCCTGAACACGGCTGCCTTTGATGAATTGGTCAAAGAACGTGATGCCATGCGATCGCAAGGGCTGCTGGCAGGCATTGGCATCTCAACATGCCTAGAACCATCGGGTGGCAATTCTTCATTTGAGCCCCTGTTCAATCCCAAAAATGAAACCACCACTTGGATGGACTCGTGCTTGGTGCGCGTCGACCTGTCGGGCGCTGTGACAGCCATGATGGGCACTTCAAGCTCCGGTCAAGCGCACGAGACCTTGGTGTCCACCGTAGTCGGTGAAATTTTGCACCGCGAACCCGATGGCATTCGGGTGCTGCATGCAGACTCCCTCAACGCCTTGCCTTCAAATAGCCCTGTTGGCAGTCGAATGGCCATCATGCTAGGAGGTGCTGCCGCCGGTGCAGCCAAAAAGATTCGACAAAAATTGCTGCATATTGCCTCACACAATTTGGGCGTTGCAGTCGAAGATTTGGTCTACGAAGGTGGCCATGTTCAGTCGTTAAGCAACCCATCGCTCAAGCTGTCGTGGGATGCACTTGTAGAAATTGCGCACCGCAAGTTCCACAAATTACCCGAGGGCATAGAGCCAGGATTGCAAGAGAAATTTGTTTGGGAAGTCCCCACAGGCGGCATGTTGCCCACTGAAGATGGTCGCATTCAAATGTATCCATGCCACTCCTTCGAGTCGCATGTGGTCTTGACCAGCATCGATCCTGAAACCTGCAAAGTGACGCTGCACAAATATGTATGTGGTCACGATTGCGGCGTGATGATCAGCCCTGACGTGGTGCACGGCATGACCTATGGCGGCATTGCGCACGGACTGGGTGCTGCATTGATGGAAAAATTTGCATTCTCCGCAGAGGGTCAACTGTTGTCGGGCACCTTCATGGACTACTTGCTGCCTTCGTCAGCTGAAGTGCCCGCCATCACCATCGTCGATCACTGTACCCCCTCACCTTTGACTGAATTTGGTCAAAAGGGATCGGGTGAGGCAGGTTATCTGGGCAGCCCAGCTGCCATTGCCAGTGCAGTGAACGATGCTTTGTCAACGCGGGGGGCCATGATTGACCATTTGCCCATGACGCCGCAAGCCATTTGGACTGCGCTGAATCTTGCGCGATCTGCCCAATCCTCTTCGTCCAGCTAAAAATCAACATGACACATCAGAGTCAAACACAGTTCATTCAAGGGCCTGCAGGCAAAATTGCAGTGCATACGCAAGGCCCCGCAAATGGACCCGCAGTTATCCTGACACATTCCATTTTGTCGGCAAGCATGATGTGGCTTGAACAAGCCTACCTGCTGGCCTCAACTGGATGGCGTGTGATTGCCATCGATACACGCGGACACGGTCAGTCGGAGTGCCAAACCGTTGCATGCAGCATGGACGACTTGGTGGCAGACACCATTGCCGTGATGGATGCACTGAACATCGACAAAGCACATTACATGGGTTTGTCGTTGGGAGGCATGAGTGGCGTAGGCTTGGGCATTCAACATCCGCAGCGGTTGATCAGCATGGTGCTTTGTGATTGCAGAGCAGACATGCCGTCCCCTATGGGCGATGTATGGAACGATCGCATCACCAGTGCCATCAGCGAAGGTTGTCAGTCGCTGGCGGTGGCCACCACTGAACGTTGGTTTGGCGTGCCATTTCTTGAAGCCAATACTGTTGTAGCCCAAGCATTCAGGCAAACCATTTCAAGCACGACCGCCACCGGTTTTGTCAGTTGTGCACGTGCCATCCAAGGGCTCGATTACTTGAATCATCTTTCTGACATCAAGGTTCCCACCACCTTGATTGTGGGCGCCAAGGACGGCCCCCTGCCCCAAGCCATGCAGAGCATGCAGCAGCACATTTCAGGGTCACACCTGGCCGTCATACCAGAGGCTGGACACCTTCCCAACATCGACCAATCCGTTTTATTCAACGCCGCAATGATGCGTCACTTTTTTCAAAACCCAGCATGGAGCCAAGCATGAGCGATCAAATTCAAATTCAACAAGATGGCCGCATTCTGCGCATTACTTTTAACCGTCCCGATGGCAATGGCGTATCGGACAGCATGGCTGCAGCCTTGTCAGATGCCGTGTTGAAAGCGCATGAAACTTCGGACTGCGTGATGCTGCGCAGCGTCGGCCCAGACTTCTGTACAGGTCGCGTGCGCGATGCAGACTTCCCGCCATCGCCGGAAGCTTATTCACGCCGCCCTGAATACGATTCCATCTTCAACAGCTACAAAGCCCTTCGCAGCTGCTTGGTGCCAGTGATAGGCGTCATTGAGGGCAAATGCATGGGCTTTGGCACAGCCATAGCTTCTTTGTGCGATGTTTCATTTGCAAGCGACAAAGCCACTTTCAACATTCCCGAAATTGCACACAACGTGATGCCCACCATGGTGATGTCGGCCATCTACGATCGCATGAACCGCAATGCTATTTTGTACATGGCTTACTCGGCAGATTTCATCAGCGCTGCGCAAGCCCAGTCTTATGGCATTGTGAGCAACGTGGTGCCCGAGGCGCAATTGGATGCCGAACTCACTCGCTTTTGCGACTTGTTGCTCAGCCGCCCTCGCCCAGCCATCTTGGGCTTGAAAGAGTACTTGCGTGTCGCACCGCGCATGGACGAACAAGGCGCCATTGATTACGCACGTAGCCTGCACTCCATGGTCAACACTTCTGCGGCCATGAAGAAAAAAGCCCACTGACACTCCACTCTTGAGGCAAAAACACCATGGAAATATTGGGACAACAAATCATCGCGGCACCGCGCCAAAGAGTCTGGGATGCACTGAATGACCCAGAGACCTTGAAGGCATGTTTGCCGGGATGCGAGTTGGTTGAACGGGTTTCACCAGAAGAATTTCGGGTGATCATTAAAACAGCCATCGGCCCGCTCAAGGCACGTTTCCAGGGTTCTTTGAAAATCACAGAGGCCCAAGCACCTGCTTCGTGTGTCATGCAATTTGAAGGGCAAGGTGGCGCTGTTGGCTTTGGCAAAGGCACTTCCAGCGTTGTTTTGAATGAAGTTGCAGAGGGCACGGCGTTGTCTTATGAGGCCAAAGCACAAATTGGCGGCAAGTTAGCACAGGTGGGATCACGCTTGATTGACAGTGTTGCCAAGAAAATGGCGGACGACTTCTTCAAGGCATTTCAAAACGAATTGTCACCCCAAGAAAAAGACAGCGTCATTGCCACTGACACAAGCCAGCCCCCGACGCCGCAAGAAACAACTTTCACAGCACCCTCTAGGGTTCAGGCACCAACAGCCAATGCATCTGATTCAAGCATGGTGCCTGCATGGTGGTTGTTTCCAGCAGCATTGTTAGGTGCAGCCTTGATGCTGGCAGGCGCGCGTTGGATGCATTGAAATTTTCGACCGTTCGATTGAAGGAGTTTAAACATGAAACAGTATTTCAAGCGACAAGTATTTCAAGCAAGCAGGGCTAAAACTCGGCAATTGGCTTGTTTATTTTTAAGCACCTTGGCCATCAGCGCATCTGCTCAAACAATCACGGCACCCACCAACAACGCAGCGTCCACTGCGGCCTCAAGCGCTAGCAGTGCTTTGATGCAATACGACAAACCTGACCGCGCTGAAAAGATTCTAGAAGGGGCCAACAAAGAAGGCACCCTCACGCTCTACACCGCATTTCGCCCACAAGATTTACCTTTGATCATTGGCCCCTTTGAAGCCAAATATGGCATCAAAGTGAAATTTTGGCGCTCTGGCAGCAACAACGTGACGCAACGCGTGATTCGTGAGGCGGCAGGCAAACGACCTGAAGTAGACGTCATCATGATGCCTGCCAGCGAGATGGAAGCTGTCAATCGCGAAAAATTGATACAAGCTGTGTCCTCTCCCTTCACCAAAGACCTGGTTCCCAGTGCCGTTCCGGCACACAAAAACTGGTCAACCGTGTTCATGAATGTGACTGTCCATTCTTACAACACACAGCTCATTAAAAAAGAAGATCTGCCCAAAACCTACAACGATTTGCTCGATCCCAAATGGAAGGGCAAGTTAGGGGTTGAGTCCAAAGCCGAAGAATGGTTCAGCAAAGTGGTGTCCGTGATGGGTGAAGAAAAAGGCCTCAAATACTTTCGCGAATTGATAGCCAAAAATGGCATGTCTGCCCGTCAAGGTGCGTCATTGCTGCACAACTTGGTCATTGCGGGTGAAATTCCTTTGGCCATGACCATTTACATCGACTTGCCCGAAAAAGACAAACGAGCAGGCAAGCCTGTTGACTGGTTTGTCATGGACCCTGTGGTTGCACAAGGCTTCAATGTCGCCATTGCACAAAAAGCGCCGCATCCTCATGCTGCTCTTTTGTTTTATGACTACATGTTGTCGCCAGAAACGCAGAAACTGCTTGCCTCACTTCACTACTATCCTGCCAGCACCAAGGTGGTCAACCCTTATGCCAATATGAAGCTTGAGGTGATCGATCCGGTCAGCACCATGGACAACTTCGCAAAATGGACCAAGTCCTTTGACGAGATCGTCATCAAAAATTCAAGCTCCAAATAACCCATCGCTCCATCACATGACAAAAAGTACAAAACCTGCGCCTCAAAAATCCAGCAGCCAAGCCAAACCCCCATCGGCACCTCGTGCTTATCGTGATTTGCATGAGCATTTGGCCGAACTCGACAGACAGGGCTTGTTGATCACCGTTGATCGTCCCATCAACAAAGACACCGAATTGCATCCTTTGGTGCGCTGGCAATTTCGAGGTGGCATTGCTGAACCCGATCGCAAAGCTTTCTTGTTTACCAACGTGGTCAATGGCAAAGGCAAGAAATACGACATCCCGGTGGTGGTGGGCGCACTGGCCGCCACACGCAAAATTTACAGCGTGGGCATGGGTTGCAAGATTGAAGACATTGGCAAAACTTGGAGCCATGCCATAGCCAATCCCATCAAACCCACAGTTTTAAAAGATGCACCGTGTCAAGAAATTGTGGTTCAGGGCAAAGAACTTTTGAAGCCCGGCAAAGGGGTCGACAGTTTGCCCATTCCCATCTCTACGCCAGGCTGGGACAACGCACCCTACACCACCCTGTCACAGTACATCACCAAAGACCCTGAGACTGGCATCCAGAACATGGGCATTTACCGCGGACAGGTCAAGTCTCCCACGCGTTTGGGCATGAACCCTTCACTGGAAAATCAACCTGGCATCTACACCCATTGGGAAAAAGCCAAGGCACGCGGCGAAAAATTGCCTGCTGCCATTATTTTGGGATGCCCGCCCTGCGTTGCATTTACGTCTGCCCAGAAACTCTCAGAAGACACCGATGAGTTGCATGTTGCGGGTGGTTTGGCTGGCGCTTCCATCAATGTCGTGAAATGCAAAACCGTTGACTTGTTGGTGCCCGCCGAGGCTGAAATTGTGATTGAAGGCTACATCAACACAGAATGGTTAGAGCCTGAAGCCCCATTTGGCGAGTCGCATGGCCACGTCAACTTGCAAGAGTTCAATGCCTACATGGAAGTGACGGCCATCACGCGTCGCAAAGATGCCATTTTGACGTCCATCATCTCGCAGGTCACGCCCTCGGAATCGAGCCTGATCAAGCGCGTTGCCCTTGAGCCTGTTTTCCTCAACCACTTGAGCAAAGCCATGGGCATCAAAGGGGTGAAGAAGGTGGTCATGCACGAACCCCTCACCAATCTTCGCAAAGTGATCTCAATTGTGGTGGATCGCAAAATGCCGCAAACAGAAGTTTGGCGTGCCTTGTACGGTGCGGCATCGCTGCTGCGCTCAGGCGGGAAAATGGTGATCGCCGTCAACGAGGACATCGATCCAGACAATGCCGACGCGCTGCTATGGGCCATGAGTTATCGGGCCAACTTTGCCCTCGATTTGCAAGTACTGCAAAACCGAGACCCCGGACACGGTCCCCGCAGCCCCAGAAATGGCGGCATGGACTCTTCGTTGCTCATTGACGCAACGCTCAAAGACAACTTTCCACCCATTGCCTTGCCCAAAAAAGAGTTCATGGAAAACGCCAAAGCCATTTGGGAAGAACTGGGCTTGCCCAAACTCAAACCCGAAGCACCTTGGCACGGTTATTCGTTGGGCGACTGGAGCGAACGCAACGAACAAATGGCGCAGCGCGCTGTCAAAGGCGACTACTTCATCACGGGTGAAGAAATTGCAAAAATGCGTCGCAAAGACGTTGCCATGAACACCGAAATCAAGCACGTCATGGACGACGAAGGTCGCAAAGCCTTGCCAGAAGCAAAAAAGGCCAAGGTTCAGGCAAAAGCACCCACAAAAGCAACCACAAAGGCAACCCAAAAAACAAAGACAACTGCCAAGTCGTCTGCTAAAACAACGGCCAAGAAGTCAGTTAAAAAGTAATTTCACAAGGTTTGACATGGAAAGCGCAAAGCAAAACAAGCTTTTAACAGAGGTGGGCAAAGGCACACCCATGGGCAATTTGATGCGCCGTTACTGGCAACCCATTGGTGCCTTGGTCGACATGGACAACAAATGGACCCGTCGCATTCGTCTTTTGGGTGAAGATTTGGTGCTGTTCAAAGATCGCCAAGGCCGCTTGGGCCTGATCGCAGAACAGTGCCCCCACCGACGTGCCTCGTTTGCCCATGGCATTCCGACCCAAGACGGTATTCGGTGTCCTTATCACGGTTGGGAGTACAACGCGCAAGGCAAGTGCCTCAACCAGCCCAATGAGCAAGACAAGTGCGCCTTCCGAGACAAAGTGAGTACCGATGCCTATCCCGTTGAAGAAATGGGCGGCATGCTGTTTGCCTACATGGGGCCACAGCCGCAACCCTTGCTACCGCGCTGGGATGGCTTTGTGGCACAAGGCACCATCCGCATGATGGGGCGCACCATCTTGCCCATCAATTGGCTTCAAATTATGGAGAACTCGCTGGACCCGGTCCACACCGAATGGCTCCATGGCCACCATTACGAATTTTTGAAAGAGCAAGAAGGTGTCAAAGTGGCCATCAGTACACGTCACCTCAAAATTGATTTCAAAGAATTTGAATACGGCATGACCAAGCACCGCTTGCTGGAAGGCCACTCTGAAGACGGCGATGACTGGAAAATTGGTCACCCCATTGTGTTTCCCAACATGCTGGCCGTTGGCAATGGCGACGAAAAATCACGCTATTACTCCTTTCAAATGCGAGTGCCAGTGGACGATACGCACACCCTGCACCTTTGGTTCAATGCCTATGTTCCGCCAAAGGGCGTTGAAGTTCCTCAGCATTTGCTAGACCGCGTTCATACCTACGAGGTTCCTTTCAAGGACGAAACAGGTGAATTCATTGTTGACAATGTCGATGGCCAAGACATGATGGCCTGGATCAGCCAAGGCGCCATCGCAGACCGCACCC
The DNA here is from genome assembly GCA_041172085.1 of Pseudomonadota bacterium. Lineage (GTDB taxonomy): Bacteria > Pseudomonadota > Gammaproteobacteria > Burkholderiales > Burkholderiaceae_C > Limnohabitans_A. Next base: position 27,813 of record JBEDKQ010000023.1, read on the forward strand.
TAGAAAACTTGGGCGCTACCGACAAATGTATCGACGCATGCTCAAACGCGAAATGGAAAAAGTGGCAGCAGGCATTGACCCGATGGGCTTGGTGCGCGAGAGTTCAAGAAACAAATGTATCGACTTGCCCAATGAAAAGAAAAAGCACCACAACAGCGATGGCTTCACCAGTTTCATGATGCGCACGCATGCCAAATACTCGCCGATTGCCAACGATTTGTCTCAATTGTTTGAACCCCATCTCCACCCAAAAGCCACAACATGACTTTGAACGAACTCAAACAGCGCCTGATTGATGCAGGCCATATTCTTGAAGCTGCAGGGCAAGGCGACCTGACTCGCGGCCATGTGTCTATCCGATCGCCCGAAGACCCCAACATCTTCATCATGAAACCACACAGTTATGGTTTTGACGAAATCACGCTCGAGAACATCGTGGTGTGCAACCTCGAAGGTGAAAAAATTGATGGGGGCGGTCGCCGCCACAGCGAAGTTTTCATTCACTCAGAACTCTACAAAGCCAGACCCGATGTCAACAGCGTGATTCACACGCACCCTACCTACGCAGTGGCCTTGTCTGCCACAGGCCAAGCCCTTGAGCCCATTAGCCAGCCTGCTGTTGCATTTGCCGATGGCCTGCCCTACTTCACCCGCGCCATCGATTTGGTGCGCAGCCAAGACTTGGGTGCCGCAGTAGCAAAAGCTTTAGGACAACACAAAGCGGTGCTGCTGCGCAATCATGGCGCAGCCATTGTGGGCGCCAATGTTGAGGAAGCCACCATCTTGGCCATCATGTTAGACAACGCCTGCCAAATTCAATTGGCCACCATGGCAGCCGGCGGCATAGGTGAAAAGTTCACGCCTGAGCAAGTCAGCAAATTGCACCATGACATCACTCGACCCGAACAGTATGTGATCAATTTTGACTACCTGAAAAGGCGCGCAATGCGTCAACTCGCTCGCTGAAACAACCAAAGAGAATATTCCATGGCAAATTTCAAATCATCGATCATGACTTGCTTGCTGGCCACTTTGTTGGGCACTGCACATGCCCAATCGACAGACAGCGCCAAAGCCCTGTCTGTCGCGGAAATGGCTGTTTACCAAGGTGCTGACAGGCAAGCCAGGTTGCTAGAAGCCGCCAAAAAAGAATCTGGCCTAGCGGTTTACCACACGTACCCCGCCCTCACCAGCATCATGAATGAGTTTGGCAAAAAGTATGGCATCAAGGTCAAGGCTTGGCGAGCTGGTTCTGAAGCTGTGCTGCAACGTGTCATCAGTGAAAACCGTGGCAACAAGTTTGATGTCGACATCGTTCAAAACAATGCCCCCGAGAATGAAGCGGCTTACCGCGAAAAACTGTTGCAAGAAGTGAGGTCACCCTATCACAATGATTTGTTGAACCAAGCTGTGCCTGCACACAAGCATTGGGCCGGCATTACGCTGGACATTTGGACAGCCGCCTACAACACCGACAAAATCAAAAAAGAAGATTTGCCCAAAACCTACCAAGACTTGCAAGACCCCAAATGGAAAGGCCAATTGGGCATTGAGGGCAATAACCATGCGTGGTTTGGTGCTTTGATGGCCAAAATGGGTGAAGAAGACGGCCAAAAATTGTTTGCCAACATTGCCAATACCAATGGCATCTCAAATCGCAAAGGACACTCATTGCTCACCATGATGGTGTCTTCGGGTGAAGTGCCTTTGGCCCTCACGGTTTACAGCTGGAACCCTGAGCAGTTAAAAATCAAAGGCGCCCCTGTTGAAGGCTTGGCACTGCAACCATTAATGGCACAGCCCAGCACCATTGCCATGCTGAAAAAAGCACCCAATCCTTATACCGCTTTGCTGTTCTACGACTACATGCTGACAGAAGGTCAAAAGCAATTGCATGATTTGAAATTTGTGCCTGCCAGCAAAAAATATGAGTTGCCCTTCCCCAAGGTGCCTCTGAATTTCATCGATCCTGCAACTGCCTTGGACCAACAAGCCAAATGGTTCAAGATGTTTGAAGAAACCATTGTCAAACGAGCCAAATAAGTGACTGCGCCGTTTGCGTCCAATGCCTCACAGCCCATGCGTTTGGCCATTGTGGGCTTTGGCGCTGCGGCGCAAGCGTTTGTGCCGGCCATTCAAGCCAGTCCCGCCTTTGAATTGGCCGCCATTGTCGAAAGTAACCCAGAGGTTCAGCTCACCGCAAAGACTTTAGGCGTTCCCGTTTTCAGCCATCTGCATGAGCTCGAACAGGTACCCAATTTAGGGGGTGTCTATATCGCAACGCCCACGCCTTGCCACGAGGCTCAAACCATCGATTCACTCCGGCTAGGTTGGCATGTCTTGGTCGAAAAGCCAATGGCCAGCAATGCAGAAGAAGCGCTGCGCATGGTGCAGGCATCCAAACAGTTTGGCAAGTCTTTGACGGTGGGTCACTCTCACAGCTTTGATGCCCCCATTCAGGCCATGAAACAGATCATTGAGAGTGGTGAGTTGGGCACTGTTCAAATGGTCAACACCTGGTGCTATACAGATTGGGTTTATCGCCCCAGACGTGCAGAAGAATTAGATCCAGCACTGGGTGGCGGCGCCACATTTCGTCAAGGCGCGCATCAAATTGACATCTTGCGTGCCCTTTGCGGCAAACAAGTCGACACCGTCAAGGCCAAGGTTTTTAACCTCGATCCTGAGCGGCAAACCATGGGGGCACATGCCATTTATTTGGACTTTGCAAATGGCCCTGCAGCCACCGCTGTTTACAACGGCTACGCGGGCTTGTCCAGCACCGACTGGACGCGCAATGTCTCCGAATGGGGAATTTTGCAGCCACCAGACTTTCGATCTTGGCACCGTCGTAACCCCAAACCAGTCACAGCAGCACAAGAATTGGCCGCCAAACAAGAACGTGCTAAATCTGCCATTCCAAACGCGACACCCTTGCAGCCGCACTTCGGTTTTACGGTGGTCAGTTGTACATTGGGCGATATGCAACAAACACCCGAAGGTTTGGTGCTTGCTACAGCTGAAGGCCAACGAGAAATCAAGTTGTCTACTGCGCAAAGCCCCCGTGACTTGGTTTTGCAAGAATTGGCCCAAACATGGCGTGGCCAAGGCACACCTTGGCACGACGGCCAATGGGGCTACGACAATTTAAGAATTTGTGAGGCAGCCATCCAATCTGCAAGGTGTGGCCGCGAGTGTGTGCTGTCCGATTAGGACCACACCGACTCAGGCAATGGCCAGCCTAGCAATTCAGCCAGCCTGCAGACCACCCAAAAAGATTCTGCTGCGTTGACCAAATGGGGTTGCGCCAACAAACCCCGCCAGCATTTTTCCAGTGCATCGTCTTCTGTAATGCCCAACTGAAACTGCTGCGTGCTGGCAGTGTCCATCAGCATATTGGCCAAGTCTTCGCACAACTCGTAACGTTGCGTCAGTTCAGCGCGTGGCAAAGTGGGTTTGTACTGATGCGGCGGGACGTACAAGCGCATGAAAGATTCTGGCACCTCACTTTGATTTTCTTCGTACATGCTCAGAACTTTAAAGAGAACCCATTACATCGAATCGATGAGCACTTGACCAAAACCAGAACAACTGACCTGTGAGGCACCGTCCATGAGGCGCGCAAAATCGTGAGGAACACGTTTGCTTTGGATGGCCGCTTCCATGGCGTGGATGATGAGGTCTGCCGCTTCTGTCCAGCCCATATACCGCAGCATCATTTCGGCGGACAAGATTTCTGAGCCGGGATTGACGTAATCTTTGCCAGCAAATTTAGAAAGTACATCGACTGTGGCCTCGAAGCATGCCACGCTGTCCGACATGTTGGCACCAGGTGCAATGCCAATACCACCAATCTGAGCAGAGACCGCATCGGAAATATAGTCACCGTTCAAGTTCAAAGTTGCAACCACCGAGAACTCTTGCGGCCGCAACAAAATTTGCTGCAAGAAAGCATCCATGGCAATGTCTTTAAGCGTGATGGTTTTGCCCGTCTTGGGGTGGCGAATGGCGCACCAAGGACCACCATCGATTAGAGTTGCACCAAACTCTTCTTGTGCCAATTCGTAGGCCCAATCGCGAAAGGCACCTTCTGTATATTTCATGATGCTGCCTTTGTGCACCACCGTGACACTGGGCTTGTCGTGTTCAATGGCGTATTGAATGGCTTTGCGCACCAACCGCTTGGTTCCTTCACTGGACACCGGCTTGATGCCAATGCCAGAGCTGCTTGGAAACCGGATGTTCTTGGCACCGAGTTCATTGCTCAAGAATGCAATCAGCTTTTGGGCCTCTGGCGAGTTAGCCGCGTATTCAATACCGGCATAGGTGTCTTCAGAGTTTTCACGAAACAGCGTGATGTTGGTTTTCTCGGGTTCTAAAACAGGCGAAGGCACCCCTTTAAAGTAGCGCAAGGGTCGCAAGCACACATAGAGGTCGAGTTCTTGCCGCAGGGTGACATTCAAAGATCGGATATTGCCATTTGCAGGTGGGCTTAAAGGCCCTTTGATTGAGACGACATAGTCTTTCAGGACCTGGAGTGTTTCATCTGGCAAATAAACATCGGAGCCATACAACGCAACCGCTTTATCGCCTGCATAAACTTCCATCCAATGAATGCAGCGTTGACCTTTGTAGGCTTTTTGTACCGCAGCATTCACCACATTGATCATGACCGGTGTAATGTCGACACCCGTGCCATCACCTTCAATGAAAGGGATGATGGGGTCAAGCGGGACATTCAGGGAATTGTCAGCATTGACAGTAATGGGGCTGCCTTGCGCAGGAATCTGGATGTGTCGGTACATGAAGCGGGTCTCCGTGGTTTCATTCTATCGACAAATGAGTCACAATCCGTGCCAGATTCAGACAGCACATTTACCCCATGACTTTGTTTTCAATTGACACTCAACAAGGAATCGCCAGGTCTTTCAAGCGCTTGCTTTGTACTGGCTTGTCCCTGATGCTCATCGCCACGTTTTCTATTTCAGCGAATGCTCAAGGCACACCTCAAACCAATTTGCAAAGAACCACGCTCAACGCAGGTATGCATCTTTTGCAAGTTCAATTGGCACAAGATTTTGAGCAACGGCAAATAGGCTTGATGTGGCGCAAGGAGATGCCTCAAAACGAAGGCATGTTGTTTGTATTTGAACAAGCTGCCGTTCAATGTTTTTGGATGCGCAACACCCTCTTGCCTTTGACGGCGGCCTTTGTGGCAGATGATGGCACCATTGTGAATTTGGTCGACATGAAACCCATGAACGACGACTCGCACTGCTCCAAAAAACCAGTCCGATTTGTCTTGGAAATGAACCAAGGCTGGTTTGCAAAACGCAATATTCAAGCGGGTTTTAAGTTAACAGGACCCGTCTTCAACAAGTAAACGAAGTCTCTATCTTCAAACGCCCCAAACCACATCAACCGATTTGCGCATGCAAGTTTGAAGCATTTTCAGCATCGGCTGAGATCTCTGACGCAAACTGACAATTTTGGGGTCTAGCGGCCCATCCGACTCCTCTAGTTTGATGGCCCGTTCAAGTGCCTCAATGACAGCTGGGATTTGGTCCACCAACAAAATGCCTTTGATTTGGTCCTCGCGTCCCATGATTTTTAACAAGCGTTTGGCATCAGGCTCCAGCATGATGAGATCGCCCGTCTCTTTTGATTTGAATTTGTAAAGCATGCTGTTAATTCCTTTTGTGTCCGGTTATGTTTGAGGTGTCAACGAACGCAGTAATAACTGGCGACATCCTTAACACTGGCCTTTGAAGAAAAACTCACCATAAACGAATATATAGTACACCCCCATGAACCTCCAAGATCGATTCCTGATGGCCGGTGTCATGGGTTGGCCCGTGATGCACTCCCGCTCACCCCTCATGCACAACCATTGGTTTGCGCAAGAAAAACTCAAAGGTGTGTATGTGCCTTTGGCCATCCAGCCTGACAACTTAGAGGCCGCTTTGCGAAGCCTTCATCCCCTGAGATTTTCGGGCTGCAACCTCACCATTCCGCACAAACAACTGGCCCTGAAATTTGTCGACGAAGTCGACCCCATTGCACAAAAAATGGGTGCCATCAGTTGCATCGCCGTTCAAGAAGATGGCAGATTGGTGGGCAGCAACAACGATGCAGCGGGCTTCATTCGCAACATCAAAGAATACCAACCCGACTGGCGTGCCAATCAAGGACCCATCGTGGTGATTGGCGCTGGAGGTGGCTCCAGAGCTGTGTGTCAGGGTTTAATTCAAGAAGGCGCTACCGAGATTCGATTGGTCAACAGGCATCTAGAAAGAGCGCAAATCATCAAAGCAGATCTGGGTGGCCCCATCGAAGCGCATGCTTGGTCAGATCGCCACGATTTGATGGCGGGTGCAAGCATGGTGGTCAACACCACCAGTCAAGGCATGGTGGGTCAGACCCCTTTAGACATCGATCTGGCCAAACTTCCGGTGGATGCTTTGGCCACAGACATCGTCTACACGCCCTTAGAAACACCCTTCTTAGAACAGGCCAGACTGCGTGGAAATCGAACGCTCAATGGCCTTGGCATGCTGCTGCACCAAGGACCTTTGGGATGGAAAGCTTGGTTTGGCATTGAGCCCAAAGTAACCCCTGAGCTCCGCAAACTACTTGAGCAAAGCTTGACTTAAATCAAATGCCGAAAAGGCTGAATTAATTCAATTTGGCCTTGAAGTGGTCCCAGCAGCGCTGGAACAAGGCATCGTTCCATAATTTTTCGCGGCACATTTGTATTTCGTGATCGCTGAATGAATAGGGTGTTCCCAATTGCATGGCCATGTACTGGCGGTGCGCATTCTCTTCCATGTAGCTTGCCAACACAAAAGCTTCGCGAATGCTTTGTCCCACGGTTACGGCGCCATGAGACTTCATCAAAGCGGCAGGCCTGTCCCCCAAGGTGGCTGCCAAACGATCGGCCATGGGCTTGTTGTTGATGGAGTTGGGCGAGTCCAACAGAGGCACGGGATAGACCAAAGAGCCCTGTCCATACACTGGCAAGTAAGGCTGCCCCGCCATGGTGAGGTAGGTTGACCACTTGGGATGTGCATGCACCACCGCCTTCAGGTCTGGACGTGCACGGTATATGCCCGCATGCAGATGGAATTCGAGCGGTGGTTTGCCACTGCCCTCCACCACCTGGCCTTCCATGTCGATGGTGCAAATGTCATCCACCGTGAGTTGGCTTCTCTGGCAAGAGCCAATGTTGATCAGCATGTGGTTGTTGGGCAATCGAATGCTGGCATGACCGTTGTAATCGATGATGTCTTGCGATTCCAACATGCGAATGCAATCAACCAACTCTTGCTTCAATGTGCGCGTATCAGTCATGGTGCCGTCAACTTTCAAAGATGGAGCCTATTCAAAATTTCTAAGCAACTTAAATGACGACCTTGGTCATCATGCCTTGTGGAAAAATTTCTTCAGGCGTGAATTCTCTGTGTGCAATGCCTTGTTGGAAGGTGTATTTGGCCATCAACTCCCATGTAGGCCGATTTTCTTCAATGCCATAGGGAAAGGTATCGCCTTCAAACTTGTCGCGCATTTTGCGCGCATATGTGGCCAACCACGGCAATGGATAGCGCGACACAGCGGGGTCCATCAAACGCTCAATGCTGCGTCGCTTGGACTCCAAAAATGCATTGAACAAATTGCGAGGTACCCATGGGTTTTGGTCCACGACACTTTTCTTCATGGCAATGATGTGCATGATGGGCCAGACCTTGGTTTTGGCAAAGTACTCGTCTTCCATGTCCAAGAAATCTGGGAACAATCGAACCACATCGGGGTGGCCTTCCAAGAAGCAAGTGGGTGGCCGCGCAATGATGGCGCAATCAATTTCCCCAGAGGCCAACATGTCACTCAATGACTTGTCGGCAACACGGGTCAGCTTGACGCCTTCAGGCAAAGTGATTTCAACTTTTTCTTCACGGCCTGGCGCATTGGCACCTGCTTGGTACCAATGAACGTCTTGCAATTTGACGCCCATGTCGTTGTGCAACCAACCGCGCATGTACACAGCAGCAGAGTGCGCCCACTCGGGTGAACCCACTTTTTTACCGATCAAGTCTTGAACAGATTTGATGCCCGACTTTTTGTTGACATAAAAAGAGCTGAAACGAAACAAACGAGAGCACACAATGGGCAACCCAATGATGTCGCTGTCAGGGCGCGTGACCTGGGTTGTGAATTTGGCGAATGACAATTCGGAAATGTCAAATTCACGATTGGCGGTGAAGCGAGCAAAACACTCATGGTGACCCAAATTGAGCCAGTTCAAGTCGATGCCCTCGGGTTTGACAAAGCCCAGGCGTATGTCGCGAAAGTGGTCGTAATCGGTGGTGGCAATGGACAGGTTTAGCAGGGACATGACAAGCTTCTCAAGGGCAAAAATTGATGCTTCAGTTTATATGAAGCATGCTTGTTCAGTGTGAGCCCGCGGCACAAGGCAGAGGGGTCAGCCCACGCTCAGGTCTTCAGTTGAAAACTCTCAGCAGTGGCAAGTTGCCAGTACTGCGCGAACAAACCCTCAAGGGGCGTTCCGTTTAAAAGAGACCCCTGCGCTAAACTGGGCAGCAATTCAGACATGTTGCGCACCTCCTGCGCACTGACACGTCGCATGATGTGATGCAACTTGAGCTCTGCGGGGCTTGAAAGGCCCGTAGCTTGCAGCATCTCCCGCACCGACTCCAATGTTTCGCGGTGAAAATTTCTCACGCGTTCAGATTTGGTGGGAACCACCAATGCCACTTGTCGGTTGGGATCTTGTGTGGCCACGCCCGTGGGGCAATTGCCCGTATGACAAGTTTGGGCCTGAATACAGCCCAAGGCAAACATAAAGCCGCGCGCACTGTTGCACCAATCTGCGCCCAAGGCCAAGGTACGCATGACGTCGAAGCCGCTGATAATCTTGCCGCTGGCCCCTATGCGCACCTGATCCCGCAAGTTCAAGCCCACCAAAGTGTTGTGCACCAGGCGCAGGCCTTCCATCATGGGCATGCCCATGTGGTCCGTGAACTCCAAGGGTGCAGCACCTGTTCCTCCTTCTGCACCATCGACCACAATGAAGTCAGGGCAAATACCCGTTTGTTGCATGGCCTTGGCAATGCCAAACCATTCCCACGGATGACCGATGCAAAGCTTAAAACCAACTGGCTTTCCACCACTGAGTTCACGCAGTGTTTGCACAAATTGAATCAAGCCAAGCGGCGTTGAAAAACTGCTGTGCGACGCAGGTGACACACAATCGACGCCAACGGTTACGCCCCTTGCTTCTGCAATTTCGCGCGTTACTTTGGGTCCTGGCAGCACACCACCGTGACCAGGTTTGGCACCTTGGCTGAGTTTGATCTCAATCATCTTGACTTGCGGCGACTGAGCATTGGCTTGAAAACGTTCTGCATTAAAACTGCCGTCTTCATTGCGGCAACCAAAGTAGCCCGAGCCAATTTCCCAAATGAGATCGCCACCATGTTCACGGTGGTAACGGGAAATAGAGCCCTCGCCAGTATCGTGCGCAAAGCCTCCCATTTTGGCGCCCAAATTGAGGGCCATGATGGCATTGGCACTGAGTGCGCCAAAGCTCATGGCAGACACATTGAACAAGCTGATGTCATAAGCTTGCTGACAAGCGGCGCCCCCAACTTTCACTTTGAAATCGTGTGAGGCAATGACAGATGGACTGATGGAATGGGTCAACCACTCGTACCCCGATTCGTGCACATTCATTTGCGTGCCAAAGGGGCGTTTGTCGGGCTCACCTTTGGCGCGCGCATAAACCAAAGAGCGCTGAGAGCGTGAAAAAGGCACCGCATCGCCATCGCCCTCAATGAAATATTGTCTCAGCTCGGGTCGAATGAACTCAAGCAAAAATCGCAGGTGCCCAATGATGGGGTAATTGCGCAAAACAGCATGGCGTGTTTGCTGCAAATCATGTATACCAACCGCCACCAATAGGCTCAGCAGTACAACCCATGCCAAGCTGGCCTGTCCTACAAGCAACTGAAGCGCAGACAGCACCCACAATGCCACCACTGCAAAAAATGCGATAAAGCGAACAGGTACTCGCTGGTCAATCCAATTCAACATCTAGGTCTCCGGTTGAAAGCACGTAAATTAAACAACATGCTCAGAAGGATGGGCAATTCAATCGTTTAAGTGACAAGCCGCTTGGTGCATCAAACCCACTGTTTTCAATTGAGGCTCTTCCACTTTGCACCGCTCTGTTGCCTTGGGGCAGCGCGGATGGAAGTGACAACCACTGGGCCGGTTTACAGGATTGGGAACGTCGCCTGTTAGCACAATGCGCTTCTTTTTGGCCGTAGGATCGGGAATAGGTACAGCTGACAGCAAAGCTTCTGTGTAGGGGTGCTTGGGTTGGGTGTACAACTCGCGAGAACTTGCAATTTCAACCACTCGCCCCAAGTACATCACGGCCACACGATTGCTGATGTGCTCAACCACAGACAAATCGTGGGCAATGAACAAGTAAGTTAGACCCATCTTGGCCTGCAAGTCTTCAAGCAAATTGATAACCTGCGCTTGGATGGATACATCCAAAGCCGACACAGGTTCATCACACACAATCAGTTTGGGTGAGACAGCCAAGGCACGGGCAATGCCAATGCGCTGACGCTGACCGCCCGAAAACTCGTGTGGAAAACGTTTCATGTGATCGGCATTCAAGCCAACTGTTTCAAGCAATGACACTATTCTTGCGCGGTACTCTTCAGGGGAGTTTGTGAGCTTGTGAATGGTGAGTGCTTCACCAATGATGGCCTCTACCGTCATGCGCGGATTCAAAGACGCAAAGGGGTCTTGGAAAATAATTTGCATGTCGCGCCGAACTTCACGCAAAGCCTCACTGCCCATGGTCGTCACGTTTTGACCATTGAACTTGACTTCACCCGAACTGGGTTCAATCAAACGCAAAATGCAGCGACCCGTGGTGGACTTGCCGCAACCAGATTCACCGACCATGCCCAAGGTCTCACCGGCATCAATGTGAAACGTTACGCCATCAACAGCGTGAACACGGTCTACTTCACGACCAAAAATACCCCCTTTTATGGGGAATTGTTTGGTCAGACCATTGACTTCTAGCAATGGCTGGGTTTTGGGTAAGGAGCTTATGAGTTCTGACATGTCATTTAGAGTGAGAAGTGGCAAGCCACTTTGTGAACCGTGGCAATGTCTCGTAATTCGGGCATTTCCTGGATGCATCGATCGGTGGCGTGCTGACAGCGCGGTGCAAATCGACAGCCTTTGGGTGGGTTAATCAGTTTTGGCACCGAACCGGGAATAGCCTCTAATCTTTGTTTGTGAGCACTGTCAAAATCGATGCGAGGTATAGAACGGATCAGGCCTTTTGTGTAGGGATGTGCAGGTGATGCGAATAAATTTTCGACAGTGGCCTCTTCCACCACACGACCTGCATACATCACCACCACGCGTTGGGCTGTTTCTGCCACCACGCCCATTGCATGCGTGATCAACATGATGGACATGCCCATTTGGGATTTGAGTTCGTTCAACAAATCCAAAATTTGGGCTTGAATGGTCACGTCAAGTGCGGTGGTGGGTTCGTCTGCAATCAGCAACTTTGGTTTGCACGACAACGCCATGGCAATCATGACGCGCTGTCGCATGCCGCCTGAAAACTGGTGCGGGTAGTCATTGACCCGCTGCTCTGGTTTGGGTATGTTAACCAAGCGAAGCATTTCGGTAGCTTGAACCATGGCTTGCTTGGGCGTTAAGCCTTCGTGCAAACGCAATGACTCTGCTATTTGCTCACCCACGCTGAGCACGGGATTGAGTGATGTCATGGGCTCTTGAAAAATCATGGCGATTTCTTTGGCCCGCAAACTGCGCATGGTTTGGGCATCGGCTTGAACCAGATCTTGCCCCTCGAACCAAATCTGACCATCGGCAATGCGACCAGGTGGCATGGCCAGCAACTTCATGATGGTCATGGCTGTGACGCTTTTGCCACACCCAGACTCACCTACCACGCCCAAAGTTTCACTGCGGTCAATGTGGAAATTGACGCCGTCAACTGCATGCAAGATGCCATCGTCGGTGTCAAAGTGCACCTTCAGGCCTTGAACTCTCAACAAAGGGTTGGACATTCAGAGACCTCTTTACAGCACACGGCGTGGATCATAGGCATCACGCAAACCGTCGCCTATGTAATTGATGGTGAGCACTGTGATGAAAATCAAAGCGCCAGGAAACAAAGCCCAGTGAACTGCGACATCCATGTGGTCTTTGGCATCAAACAAGATACGACCCCAAGTGGGAATGTCGGGTGGAAATCCGAGGCCCAAAAACGACAACGTAGATTCAGCAATGATGGCTGCTGCCACATCAATGGTGGCTGCCACAATGACGGGGCCCATGGCGTTGGGCAATATATGCACGGTCACTTGGCGCCAAGGGCTGGCCCCCAAAGCCCGAGCCGCTTCGACAAATTCTTTTTCACGCAACGTGAGAAATTGCGCGCGAACCAATCGCGCCACAGGCATCCATCGCAGCCCACCAATCACTGCAACCACCAATATGAAGACACCCGCTTCAGGGCCAATCCATTTTTTGAGCGTGTCGTTAAAGAGGTAAAAAATCAAGAGCAACAAGGGCAGTTGGGGCAACGACAAGAACAAGTCGGTGACCCACATCAAAAAGACATCGACGGGTCCTTTGGACATACCGGCCACAGCGCCAATGACAACGCCAAAGCTAATGGCAATGAACATGGCCGCCAAGCCAACAGCCAAAGAAATACGGCCGCCATAGAGCATCCGCGCTAACAGGTCTTGGCCCAAGTCATCTGTCCCCAAGGGGTGCGCCCAAGATGGCCCTTGCATACGGGCATCAAAATCGATGGCATTGATGGGAACCTGCCAAATCCAAGGCCCCAAAACAACCGCCAAAACAACGAAGCCCAAGATAAAAGTGCACAACAAGGCCAATTTGTGCCGTTTGAAGCGACGCCAAGCTTCTTTGCCTGGCGAATGAGATGACGCCTTGGGCATAGAAGCCTTGGGGTCAATTGAAGGAGATGCGAGGGTCGAGCCAGCCATACAAAATATCTGCCAAAAGATTACACGCAATCACCAAAGTGGAGAAAACGAACGTGACCGCCATCACCACCGGGGTGTCATTGGCCAACATGGAACTGATGATGAGGGAGCCAATGCCGGGCACTCGGAAAATTTGCTCTGTGACAATGGCACCGCCAAAAATAGCAGGCATTTGAAGCGCGACCAGCGTGACCACTGGAATTAAGGCATTGCGCAAGACGTGTTTTGTGATGACAATTTTTTCGGCCAGTCCTTTTGAGCGTGCTGTCGTGACATAGTCAAGCCGAATGACATCCAATACTGCTGAGCGCACATACCGCGTCCATGCACCTGCTTGGAACAAACCCAAAACAGTGACGGGCATGATCATTTGTTTGAAGTGTTCCCAGAAGAAACGCCAACCTGTTTCGGGAATGTCGGCCCGATAGACGAAAGGCAACCAATCGAGGTGGATACTGAAAAACAAAATGAGCAAAATACCCGTAAAGAAAGTTGGCAACGAAAAGCCAATGAATGCCAGTGTGCTGGCCACTTGGTCAAACAAGGAATATGGCCGCGTTGCAGCATAAACACCCACAGGAATGGCAATGCACAAAGCCAAGAGTTGCGAAGAACCAATCACCAGCAAGGTGACGGGAATTCTCTGCGATATGAGCGTTTCAACATTGATTCGACTGATGAACGAATACCCCCAGTCGCCTTGAAGCATGGCAGTAAGCCAGTTCCAATAGCGGACCAGGAGTGGGTCGTCCAGGCCAAATTTTTGCCTTAAAGCAAGGGCCACCTCAGGGGGAATGTTGGGGTTGGATACCAACTCCGAAAAAGGATCCCCTGGGGCCAATGCCAAAACAGAAAACAAGACCAAACTGATGCCCAGCAAACTGGGCACTGCGATGAGCAATCGCCGAACGATGTAGCGAAACATAAAGCCTTACTTATGTGGTCTTGTACCAGTCTTTCAACAACCACAAATCATTGTCCCAACCAGACAAAGGCGCCACCAAAGCGTTGAGTACACCAGCAGTGCGCGGACGGTAAACTAAAGGAATGATCGCTATGTCGTTCACTGGCAGATCGTTCATTTTCACAAACAAAGCTGCACGTTTAACAGGGTCCATTTCTGACTGCGCAGCCAAATAGGCTTTGTCATATTCTGGATTGCTGTAGCGCGTAGAGTTACGACCCAACCATTTGTTGGCCTTGGTTGCAAACTCCGTACTGAGGTACTGGTTCATGAAAACCTCAGGATCTGGCTGGGGCATCGTGGTGGTGAACATCTGAATGTCAGCAAAGAACTTGGTGTAAGTGTCTGGATTGGCTGGATCAGATGAAAAGTAAACCGATGCGGGTACCGATTTAAGTTCTAAATCAATGCCAGCTTTCTGTGCAGCTTGTTTGATAATTTGCTGCGTTTTTTGGCGAGGACCATTGATCGAAGTTGAAAACACAAACTTGAGTTTTTTGCCCCCTTTTTCCCGGATGCCGTCTGCGCCTTTTTTCCAACCTGCAGCCTCAAGAACTTGAATGGCCTTGTCGACATTGAACTCCATTTTTGTATTGGGAGAGACAAATCGCTTTGGGTTGTTTAAGAAATTGGAAGTTGCAATGCCAGTTCGACCATAAATGTATTTTTGAACGCCGGCGCGGTCTACCACCAAACTGATGGCCTGACGTACTGCAAACTCTGACAAGATTGGATGCTTGGATTTGGGGTGAGCGCGCTCTCCGTCAATTTCGGTCCAAGGGTCGGCCATGTTCAATTGAATGAACTCAATGTTGCCACCGGGCGTAATGGTGGTTCGGCCTTTGCCACCTTGCTCAAGTCTGATCAGCAACTCGTCTTCAACCTGCAGGTTCCAAGCATAGTCGTACTCGCCAGTTTGAAGAACAGCACGGGCAGCAGACACTGCATCACCGCCACCCTTCATTTCGATGGTGTCGAAATAAGGACGGTTGGCTTCGTGGTAGTCGTTGTTGATGACGCCACGCAACATGTCACCCGGTTTGAAGTCGACAAATTTGTAGGGGCCTGTACCCACTGGCTTCAGATTGCCCGGTGCATCGCGTGAAGTAGAACCTTTGAACGATTCAAAAATATGCTTTGGAATGATCATGCCAGCGGCACTGACAAATGGATCGGCCCAGAAAGGCGAAGCCTTTTGATACTCCACCTTGACGGTGTGACTGTCAACTTTTGTTATTTTGACATCTTTGTAAGACTGAATGGTATAGGCTGAGGTGGCTGGGTCTGCGGCATAAGCGGCAGTGAACACCACATCGTCGGCCGTAAAAGGTTTGCCGTCGTGCCACTGGACATTCTTTTTGAGTTTCCAAGTGATGGTTTTGCCGTCCTTGGAAACACCTCCGTTGGCGGCAGAAGGCACTTCAGCGGCCAAGATGGTGACCATGTTGCCGTCGTTGTCCCACGCTGCCAAAGGCTCGTAAAAAATACGGGAACCTTCTTGGTCCTTGGTACCGCTGGCAAAGTGCGGTTGCAGCAAAGTAGCGCCTTGCCACCACAACAACTTCAGGGGGCCACCACCACCGCGCTTGGTGGGCTTGTAGGTGCTGGCAGTTTGCGCTTGCGCCAAACCAGAAGTGAGGAGCATTTGAGCGGCCATAGGCACTGTCAAACCGACGCCCACCATTTGGCGAATGAATTGCTTGCGGGTGACGCTGTTGTCGCGAACTTGGTCAATCAGACCGCGAATTTCACTTTCGTTCATCATGCTCTCCTGAAAATTGAAAAAATGAATTGTTTTGAACAATCCGCACACTAACTCTAAACCATAAATTCAACATTAGGGTTTTGCTTTAGACGGAATCGACATAAACTAATTTCTTTGCAACAAAGGATTGTCATGGCCCTCAAAAAACGAAATGTTCAATTGCCCAGCATGACCCCAGGCACAAACCGCACTGTTTCTGTGCTGAGTTTTGGCAAATCTGGTGCACGCCCCAAGGTGTACATGCAAGCCGCCATTCACGCCAATGAGATGCCCGGCACCATGGCGCTTCACCATTTGATGCCCATGCTGATGGAAGCCGACAAAAAAGGCTTGATCCAAGGTGAAATCATTTTGGTGCCTACCGTCAATCCGATTGGTCAGTCGCAGCTGGTAGGCAATTCTCATTCCGGTCGGTACAACCACCTCAGCCATGAAAACTTCAACCGCAATTGGATTGACTTGTCGGAGGGTGTGGCCGAAAAAGTATGGAAAAAAATTGGCAGCAATGCGGAAGCCAACGTCAAAATGATTCGCAAGGCCGCGCTTGAAACGCTCAATGCCATGAAGCCTGCCAATGAGTTGCAAACCTTGCGTGTTGAAATGCAAAAGCTCAGCACCGATGCAGACTACGTGCTCGATTTGCATTGCGACATTTATGCGGCGCTTCACCTCTTCACAGCCCACAACGATTGGGTCAAAGGCCCCACAGGACCTTTGGGCAACGCAGGCGCCGTTCAAGCGCTGGCTGCAGACATCGGCGCAGAGGCCACCATGTACAACGACCCCTACCCCAGCACACTCACATTCTCGGGTGTTAACAGTGCGTTGTGGGCTCGGCTACAAGACAAGTTTCCACACGCCGCCATTCCACAAGCCTGCATGTCGGTCACTGTTGAAATGCGCAGCCAACACGATGTCAGTGACGCATTGGGCAAATCAGATGCCCAAAATCTTTACCGCTGGCTGGTGCGCCAAGGCGTTGTGGAAGGCAAAGTTGCCCCCTTGAAGAAAATGAAAACAGCGCCAGCTCCTATCAGCGGCATGGACGTGGGGTACAGCAAGGGCACTGGCTTTTTGGTGTTCCACGTCAAGCCTGGCGCCAAGGTTAAAAAAGGCCAGGCCATTTGTGATGTGATCGATCCGGCCAATCCGCATGGCCCCAAAGGAAGAACCACGTATTCAAGCGCCACTGACGGCGTCTTGTTTTCACGCCGTTTCGATGGCTACTTGTCTTGGCCCGGCCAGGTGATGTACCGCATTGCAGGCCCCAAACCCTTGGCTCATCGCATTGGCATGTCGGGCTTGGACGACTGATACTGGCCGATCTGTGGCAGATCGGCCTAGCTTCAAGGCTTAGATTTTTCCGAGGTAATCGGCCTTGCCAATTTCAACACCGCTGGCGCGTAGCATGCTGTAGGTGGTGGTGGTGTGGAAATACAAATTGGGCAAACCATGGCCCAACAAAAACTGCATGCCTTTGTAGTGGGTTTCTTTGTCACCCCGCTTCACCACAATGTCTTTGTCTTCGGTGCCGTCAATTTGCGCTGGCTTGAAGGTCTCGAGAAAGGCAATGGTTTTGGCAATGCGGGCTTGCAAATCTTTCAGGTCTTTTTCGGTGTCTTCATGCGCTGGAATGTCAACGCCTGCCAAACGCGCTACCAAGCCTTTGCAGACATCACAGGCAATCTGCACCTGACGGCTTAAGGGAAACATATCAGGATAAAGTCGCATGGTGGCAAACACCACAGGGTCAATTTTTTTGGCTTCTGCATGGGCTTGCGCCTTGTCCAAAATGTGTGACAAATTGGTCAAGCCGTTGATCAAACGTGGCACGCTGGCTTGGTACATGGAGATGGTCATGAAATTTCCTTTGTTGAAATGAATTGAAGTGATTGAAAGTTTATGCAGCGTCTAAAAAACGCTCGACAAGTCGGGTCCAGTAAGCGGCACCGTATGACAAGTTTTGATCATTGAAATCGTATTTGGGGTTGTGCAACAAAGCGCTGTCAGTGCCATTGCCCAGTCGCAAGAAACAACCGGGCTTGTGTTGCAAGTAGTAAGCAAAGTCTTCACTGCCAGTCACTGGGCCAAACGGAAAAACCACCTTCTCTTCGCCGACCAATTCAACCGCCACTTGCCGTGCAAACGCAGTTTCTGCTTCACTGTTGATGACCACGGGGTAGCCGCGTTCGTAAATGATTTCAACTTCGCCACCGTAAGAGGCCACTTGGGCAGTGACAAGGTCGGTGATCCGCCGCTCTAGACGTTCCCGCACTTCTGGACTGAAAGACCGAATGCTGAGTGACATGCTGGCCGAGTCTGGAATCACGTTGGACACGCTGCCTGCATGGGCCGTACCAATGGTGACCACCGAGGTTTGCAGAGGGTCAATGTTGCGCGACACCACCGTTTGCAAAGCCATGATCAAACTGCCCATGATGACAACAGGATCGACCGTTTGATGCGGCCTGGCCGCATGACCGCCTTTGCCTTTGACCTTGAGATAACACGTGTCAGATGCTGACATGAAGGCGCCAGCGCCAAACATGAACGTGCCAACATCAACACCCGGATGATTGTGAATGCCAAAAATGGCGTCACATGGAAAACGCTCAAAGAGGCCATCGGCAATCATTTGCTGCGCGCCGCTGTTCTTGCCAGCCTCCTCTGCAGGTTGAAAGACCAAGTGAACGGTGCCCTTGAAATTTTTGGTTTTGGCCAAATGCTGTGCAGCGCCTAGCAACATGGCGGTGTGCCCATCGTGACCACAAGCGTGCATGGTGCCGGCATGTTCGCTGGCATAAGGCTTTTGGGTTTCTTCTTGGATGGGCAAAGCATCCATGTCAGCCCGCAGCGCAATGCCTCTGCCCTCGCCGTTTTTCAAAGTGGCCACCAAACCATGCCCACCTACGTTGCGGGTGACTTGGAACCCCCATCCTTCCAATTGATCGCCCACCCATTGGGCCGTCGATTTTTCTTGAAAAGAAAGTTCTGGGAATCTGTGCAAATGCCGTCTAGCTTCACTCAAGGAATCTTGGGAACCTAACAAATCTGACAATTTGCAATAACAATCGTAACGAGCGTTCATGACTTCTCCTCGGTCTGATCTTTGATCAAGTTGCAGAAAGAAAATGTGGGGTCTCGGTTGTGCCCAAATCCCAATACAAGCCAGTCATGACTTGAAGTGCTTCTTTGAGCAATTCTGGCGGCAGGTGTTCATTGGGCGCATGCTGAGAGCAGCCAGGGTAAGAATGTGGCACCCAGATGGTTTTCAAGCCCAAGACATCTGTGAAGATGTCATTGGGCAAAGAGCCGCCCAAATTGGGCAGGATGGCTGGTTTTTTCTGCGTCGTGATTTGCAATGATTTTGCAGCCCAGCTGACCCAAGCATCGTCAGGGTCAATGCGTGTAGCTTTGAAAATTTCATCTCTGGCCGCTGCAATTTGGACGTAGCCAAAGCCATGCTGATCAAGGTGGCGGCGCAAAGCGCCCAAAATATCTGTGCTGTCGATTCCCACCACAAAGCGCAATTGGCAGGTGGCTTTGGCTCTGGGAGGGATGGCGTTCACGGGGTTTTCAGGGTTGCCGGTTTTGAAGGCCAAAACTTCAAAAGAACACCAACCAAATACGCGCTCAGCTGGACTGAGTCCTGGCTCACCCCATTCGGGCTCAATTTGGGGACCGTTTGCGCCGCCATCCACTTCGCAATCGGCCAAAACGCGTCGCACTGCGTCTGGCAGCGCCTTCGGTCGCCATTCAGGCACTTTGATTTCACCGTGCTCGGAGACCAAGGTGGCAATGGCATGCGCCAATTGAATGCCTGGATTGGAGATTAAGCCACCCCAGTTACCAGAGTGATGTGCACCAGCGCGTGATTCAATGCTCAAATCAAAATTGATGCACCCGCGAGAGCCCAAGAAAATGGTAGGACGGTCCGCGCGCAAGCGGGGTCCATCAGAGGCAATCAGCAAGTCCGCCTTCAACAGATTGGCATGTTCGGCGCAAACCTCTTTGAGCCCAGGCGACCCCGTTTCTTCGCCCATTTCGATGATGAATTTGGCGTTAAACCCCAAGTGACCACGTTCTGCCAACACGCACGCCATGGCCTGGAGGTTGACCGAGTGCTGTCCCTTGTTGTCTGCGATGCCACGTCCGTACCAGCGACCTTCCAATTCTGTCAAGGTCCAGGGCGATAAGCCTTCACGCCACTCCGTTTCTAAACCGCGAATGACATCGCCATGGCCATAACCCAGCACCGTTGGCAAGTCTGTTGACTCGAGTCGTTGTGCAAACAAAAACGGGGCTTTCGCTTTGGGATGTTCGATCAACTGGCACTGAAAACCCATGGCCTCAAGCGCTGGTTTCAAGTCTTGCGTGAGGTAGGCCGGAAGTTCTGCGGCCCTGGCTGGATTTTGGCTTTCCGTGGGACGTTCTATTCTGCGGCGCAAATTCTCTTTGAATGAACCGTCTTCAAACACCGATGTGGCGCGTTGGAGTGCTGCTTGTCTGCTCATATTGCTCAGTGAAACTGCTAAAAACATCAGACTAACTCAAAATGATCTGACCAAGTCAAAAGGACTGTACAAACACTCACGATCTGAAGCAAAATTAGTCTTGATCTCATTTCCATTTCAAAAAACAAGTTGTTACTCAACCTATAGTTGAACAACAACCCGTTAAATAACAACCAGTCAATGTCAAATCACTACCACTCAGCAGACGCATCTCACCCATCAAGCCCATGGAAGCACGATGGCGTGCGCGTTGTACCGGGCAATCAACTGGATGGCAACGTGCCCTCCACGCCGGGAATGGACCGCAAAGCCGCCATCAACTTTGCAAGAGTTGGCGCTGAAAAGCTATGGGCAGGCACTGTCACCATTCATGCAAACGCCAAAACCGGCGCACACCACCATGGCCCTCTGGAAAGCGTGATTTATGTGATCAA
Source organism: Pseudomonadota bacterium (assembly GCA_041172085.1). Taxonomy (GTDB): domain Bacteria; phylum Pseudomonadota; class Gammaproteobacteria; order Burkholderiales; family Burkholderiaceae_C; genus Limnohabitans_A. The sequence continues at coordinate 48,587 of JBEDKQ010000023.1, forward strand.
GGGTCGGGCGCGCATGCGCTGGGGCGACAAACTTGAATTTACGGCTGAAGCGGGACCTGGCGACTTTATCTATGTCCCGCCCTATGTGCCACACCAAGAAATCAATGCGAGTCCTACAGAGGTATTGGAATGCGTCTTGTGCCGCAGTGACGGACAGGCTGTCTCGGTTAACTTGGACATTGAACCAATAGAAAAGCCAGAACAAGTCTTGTGGATTGATCCTACGCACCCTCAAGGCGGCGTTTGAACAATGCGTTCGAGCTCAAGTTGGAGCTCAAGTTATAGCTCAACCGGAGCGAAATCAATCAAGCTTGGCGCCCGAGTCTTTGACGATCTTGGCCCAACGAACCATGTCGGTCTTCACGATTTGTGCCAATTGATCGCCTGTACCTTTAAAGGATTCGCAACCAAGCGTAGCCAAACGGTCTTGTACATCTTTGGCGTCGAGCGCTTTGGCCACATCGTTCTGAATTTGCAACAAAATGTTTTTGGGTGTGCCAGCGGGCGCAAACATGCCATACCAAGGCGTGGCACCAAAACCAGGCACAGTCTCCCCAATCGTGGGTGAATCGGGCAAGGCAGCCAAACGCTTTTCGTTCACCACACCCAAGACTTTCAGCTTGCCTGCCCGAATAAAGGCGATTGAAGAAGGCATGCTTTGAACCGACAAAGGAACCTGCCCGCCCACCACATCGGTTGCAGCCGCTGCGGCTGCCTTGTAGGGAATGTGCTGCAGCTGGATGTCTGTGGCTTTTTGAAGCATTTCTCCAATTAAATGGTTCAAGGTGCCATTGCCTGCAGACGCGATGGACAAGCTGCCTGGCTTTGCCTTGGCAAGTGCAATCAGCTCTGACACATTGTTGGCGGGCAACGATGGGTTGGCCACCAACACATAACCCGCCTTGGCCAATGGCGCCACGGGGTCAAAATCTTTGACGGAATCAAAACCTGTTTTGGCATACAAAAATGGATTAATCACTTGCGCGCTGTCAGCATTGACCAACAAGGTGTAGCCATCGTTTTTAGCCTTGGCAGCAAAGGCGGTTCCCACATTACCACCTGCACCTGGCCGGTTTTCCACAAGCACGGTCTGTCCCCATTGCTCGGCCAACTTTTGAGCCACCACCCGTGCAATGGCGTCATTGGCGCCGCCAGCGGCTTGAGGCACCACCAAGGTGACTTGACGGCTGGGAAATTTTTCGTTGGCATTCGAAAGACCCGCCACGCTCAAAGCCAAGGTTAGCGAAATCGCTTTGAAGCCGGTCAAAAAGGCATTTTTCATGGTGTCTCTCTCAGTTTATGCGTCAAAAACAGTCAAATACCTGTCCGTGGTTTGGCAGGACTTGGTAACCGATACATTGTTCCTACAAATCAAGCGCACTCCAAGTCGGGTTTGCCATAATCAAGGACACTTCAAGTGATGCCCAACAAGTGATGCCCAACGATTGAACAGGGCCAACCAGCGATTGACCGAATGACCCAAGTGAACCCAACCAGCCCCCGCCTCACCAGCCTTTCACATGGCGGCGGATGCGGCTGCAAAATTGCCCCCGGCGTGTTGAGTGAAATTCTTCGCTCCACCACGGCCATGCCATTGCCACCTGAATTGTTGGTGGGCATTGAAACCTCTGACGATGCGGCCGTCTACAAATTGAACGACCACCAGGCGCTGGTGGCCACCACTGATTTTTTCATGCCCATCGTGGACGACCCCTTTGAGTTTGGCCGCATTGCTGCCACCAACGCCATCTCGGATGTGTACGCCATGGGTGCACAACCGATCATGGCCCTGGCCTTGGTGGGCATGCCCGTCAATGTGCTGCCCTTGAGTGTCATTGGCCAAATTTTGGACGGCGGTCAAAGCGTTTGCCGGGCTGCAGGCATTCCCATTGCAGGTGGTCACACCATCGACTCGGTTGAACCCATCTATGGTTTGGTGGCACTGGGCCTGGCACACCCCGACCACATCAAACGCAATGCCGACGCTCAAGTTGGCGATGTGCTCATTTTGGGCAAGCCTATTGGGGTGGGCATTTTGTCAGCCGCACTCAAAAAAGAAATGCTGTCCGACGAAGGCTACAAGGCCATGATTCGCAACACCACCCA